>DNLO01000046.1 GCA_003488445.1 Lachnospiraceae bacterium
AAAAGATCTGGGATGACTCCACGGACTCCGGTTATCCGCTCTCTGTCAGCATAGGCTATGTGGATATGCACAAAGCGAAGGATATCCTTGATATACAGGGCATAGTCGGAATGGCGGACCAGGCTCTGTATACTGCCAAGTCTTTCGGGAAGAGCCGCATAGAAGAGCACAGATAAGCCCTTCTTTGACTCAGGTCGGATATCTTTTAAGTGTTTACTACAATATATTATTTCTGATAGAATATAGACTGGATCCGGTCTGTCGGATCCGGTCTGTTTTATTTTAATGGGGGAAACCATGAGGAAACTGAAAAAACGAGGGAATATGAACGACAGGATAGATGTCGTTTTGCGTAAATTCCGGTCCAGGATGACTTCATATCCGCCGGGAATGTGTCCGCTTGAGCTCTACAGGTCACTGCTTCAGATATCCATGAACCAGTCCTGTGGCAAGTGCATCCCCTGCAGAGACGGTCTGGGAGAAGTGGACTATATGCTCAAGAGCATTCTTAACGGCGATGCCACTATGGAGACCCTCGATATCATGGAGAAGAAGTGCCGTATGATCGCTGAGACAGCCGACTGTGCAGTAGGTGTGGTCGGAGCGAATCTCATCCTCGATTCTCTTACGGAATTTGCCGATGAATATGAGAGCCATATCGGGGAGAGGCGATGTGCCGAGAATGTGAATCAGACTATCCCCTGTGTAACCCTCTGTCCCGCACATGTGGATGTCCCGGGCTATATCGCCGAGATCAAGGAGGGCAGATATGCGGATGCGATCAAGGTGATCCGCAAGAGGAATCCCTTTCCTACAGCCTGCGCGATGGTATGCGAGCATCCCTGCGAGAATAAATGCCGCCGTACTCTGGTGGATGATGCCATCAATATACGCGGACTCAAAAAATACGCTGTGGATGAGACGGCCGCAGATACAGTTTCCACCCCTGCACCAAACGTGAAGACAGGAAAGAAGATCTCCGTGATCGGAGGAGGCCCTTCAGGTCTCACCTGTGCATATTATCTCTCTCTCATGGGACATGAGGTGGATGTCTATGAGACCCATGAGAAGCTTGGCGGTATGCTCAGATACGGCATTCCCGAATACCGTCTTCCGAAAGAGAGGCTGGATCAGGATATAAGGGCCATACTTCAGGCCGGAGACATAAAGGTACACTATAATACCAAGATAGGACGTGACATAACGCTCTCAAAGCTGAGAGAAGAGTCCGATGCCATATTTATCGGGATCGGAGCCCAGCTGGGTAACCGTATGCCCATGGAGAATGCCGATGCAAAAAATGTGATACCTGCCGCGGACTTCCTTCAGGAGGTGGCTCACGGGGACGCCCGGGACCTCACCGGCAAGAAGGTCGTGCTGATAGGCGGCGGCAATGTGGCTATGGATGCCGCACGTACCGCTGTGAGACTCGGTGCTGCGACTGTACATGTATTCACACGTAAGAGAGATGACATGACAGCACTTCAGGAAGAGGTAGTCGGTGCCATGCAGGAGGGGGTCAGGTTCAGGACTCTTCTCAGCTTCCTGAATATAGAAGCCGACAAGGAGACAGGCGAGGTGAGATCGGTATGGCTGCAGCCCGAGATACTGGCAGAGTATGATCAGAACGGCATGATGACCACTGAGCACTCCAGCGACTATCCCTATCGCTTTGTATGTGATCTGCTGATACTCGGAGTGGGTCAGAGGAGCGACGTGGCAGATCTCGAGAAGGATGGAGTGCCTGTGGAAAGAGGCCGTATCATAGCAGATGAGACCTGTATGGTGCCGGATATGGAGGGTGTCTTTTCAGGAGGCGACTGTGTGACGGGGCCATCCACCGCTATCAATGCCATAGCTGCCGGACAGGTGGCGGCATATAATATCGACGAATACCTCGGATATCACCATAAGATAAAGGACGATACGGAGATCCCGCCGGCCTATCCCAATCCCTGCGTGGCTACAGGGCGTGCAGAGATAATGACGAAGGATCCTTTCGAGAGGAGAGAGAATTTTGATCATATCGATCTTCCCATGACATACGAGGAAGCTATGCGCGAGGCAGGGAGATGCCTCCGCTGCGACCACTACGGCTGCGGTGTGATGGAAGGAGGCAGAGGAGAATGATCGAGATCAGGATAAACGGCATCAGCTATCAGGCCGAAGAAGGAAAGACCATACTCGATATTGCCCGGAAGAACGGCATAGATATCCCGACTCTGTGCTATATGGAAGGCGTGAGCGACATTGGCTCCTGCAGGCTTTGTGTTGTAGAGGTGGAGGGCTTCAGGAATCTGCTCCCCGCCTGCAGGACAAAGGCAAAGGACGGCATGGTCATCATCACAGCATCCGACAGGCTCACCGAATACAGGAAAGAGATGCTGAAGCTCATACTGACCAACCACAATCAGGATTGTATGAGCTGCCCGGCAAACGGGACCTGTGAGCTTCAGCTCATGTGCAACAGGTATGAGGTAGAGCATGCAGAGCATGACGGCAACAGGAAAGAGATAGAAAAGAAGATGCCTGTACTTGCCGGCAACCCTTATATTACATATGACCCCAGCAAATGCATTCACTGTCAGCGATGTGTAAATGTATGCCACAATATCGCCTGCAACGGTACTCTCGGCAACAGCCGTTCGGGGACCTTCCATATAGTGGATGCTCCTTTCGGAGAGAACTATAAGGAGACGGAGTGTGAGAGCTGCGGCAACTGTGCCAGCGTATGTCCCACAGGGGCGCTGACGCTGAAGAGAGAGAAGAGCTACAGGGAATGGGAGACGAAGAAGGTGCTCACTACCTGTCCTCACTGTGCCACGGGATGCCAGTTTTATCTGGTGGTAAAGGATGACAGGATCGTGAATGTGGAGCCTGCAAACGGTCCCTCCAATCATCACAGGCTTTGTATAAAAGGCAGGTCAGGGAGCTTTGATTTCATCCATTCACCCGAGCGTATCACTTCACCGCTGATAAGGAACAGGAACACCGGCGAATTTGAGAAGGCCACCTGGGAAGAGGCTATCGCATATACCGCAAAGCGCTTCATGGAGATAAAGGAAAAATACGGCAGTGAGTCTTTAGCCGGTTTCGCCTGCTCAAGATCCGCCAACGAAGATATCTATATGGTACAGAAGATGGTACGCACCTGCTTTGGCACCAATAATACCGACAACTGTGCGAGAGTGTGTCATTCTGCAACTGTGGCCGGGCTCGCGAAGACCCTGGGGTCAGGAGCAATGACCAATCCCATCCACGATATCACCCATGATGTGGACTGCATACTGCTGGTGGGGTCCAATCCCGAGGAGGCACACCCTGTGGTAGGCATGCAGATCAGGCGGGCAATAAAGGACGGTACGAAGCTCATCGTCGTGGATCCCAGAGAGATAGGGCTCGCAAAGCAGGCCGACATTCATCTGAAGCTCAGGCCCGGCACCAATGTGGCATTTGCCAACGGGATGATGCACGTGATGATCAAAGAGGATCTTGTGGATCACGATTATATACGCGACTATTCTGAAGGCTATGAAGAGCTTAAGAAGCTGGTCGAAGAATATACACCCGAAAGGGTGGGAGAGATCTGTCATATAGATCCCGACAGGCTCGTGGAGGCGGCACGCATGTACGCTACCGCGAAGAAAGCTCCCATCATCTATTGTCTGGGTGTGACAGAGCATTCCACCGGCACCGAAGGTGTCATGTGCATGTCCGATATGGCTGTGATCTGCGGCAAGATAGGTAAGAGCGGCTGCGGTGTCAACCCATTAAGAGGACAGAACAACGTCCAGGGGGCCTGCGATATGGGCGCCATGCCTACCGATTATCCCGGGTATCAGAAGGTGGATAATGAAGAAGTAAGAGAGAAATTCGAGAAGGCCTGGGGAGTGAAGCTGAACCCCACTCCCGGTCTCAAGGCAACTGAAGTGTTC
>DNLO01000097.1 GCA_003488445.1 Lachnospiraceae bacterium
CAACAAATACATATCGCCGGCTGCCACAACCAGGAAGTCAAAGGGGACGGTTCTCTCTGACCCCTTTTCAGGAGTCAAGGAGAACCGTCCCCATTGACTTGATAGCTGAAAGTCCCAAAATAAGTCAACGAGAACCGTCCCCACTGACTCCCCACTGACTCCACTGATGAAAACATACCGTGGTTATGATAAAATAAAGAGTCAATCTGAATCTACAGGGAGAAATAAAATGTCTGAAAAAGAAATAATGCTTGGAAATGCTGCGATCGCGCGGGGTGCATGGGAGGCAGGAGTGAAGGTGAGCGCCGCCTATCCCGGTACTCCCAGCACAGAGATATCAGAGAATCTGGTCAAATATCCGGATGTCTATGCGGAGTGGTCGCCCAACGAGAAAGTGGCCGCAGAGGTGGCCATTGGAGCATCCATGGCAGGAGTGAGAGCCATGGTATCCATGAAGCACGTGGGACTCAATGTAGCCAGCGACCCTCTGTATTCGGTGTCTTATATCGGAGTCAGCGGAGGTCTGGTCTTCTGCGTGGCGGACGATCCGGGGCTTTATTCCTCACAGAACGAACAGGATACAAGGCTAATCGGCAGGGCAGCTCATGTGCCGGTGCTGGAGCCCTCAGACTCACAGGAAGCTCACGACTACATGAAGCGTGCCTTCGAGCTCTCGGAGAAATACGACACTCCGGTGATACTGAGGACCACCACCCGGATAGGACACTCTCAGGGGACTGTGGAGCTCGCAGACAGAGTGGTGCCCGAGGACAGGCCCTACGAGCGCAATGTGATGAAGAACGTCATGATGCCCGGCATGGCCAAGGGCAGGCATGTATACGTGGAAGAGCGGGAGAAGAAGATGGCGGAGGATGCCGCCTCCATGGACATCAACAGGATGGAGATGGGAGATACGAAGATAGGCTTCATCACCAGCGGCGTGGCCTATCAGTACGTGAAAGAAGTGTTCCCCGAGGCCAGCGTGCTGAAGCTGGGACTCGTATATCCCATGCCTGAGAAGCTGGTACGCGAATTCGCCGAAAAGGTCGACAGACTGATAGTCTTCGAGGAGCTGGAGCCCTTCATGGAGCAGTATATCCGCTCCTGGGGCATAGAGTGCGAGGGCAAGGAGCTCTTCACCCTGCAGGGTGAGTATTCCGCCAATATGCTCAGACAGAAGCTCAGGGGAGAGAGTGTGGACTATAAGGGAGCGGAGGTCCCGAACCGCCCGCCTATCTTGTGTCCCGGATGCCCGCACAGGAGCACTTATTATGTGCTGAAAAAGCTGGGCATACACGCTGCCGGAGACATAGGCTGCTATACCCTGGGTGCTGTGGCTCCGCTGGGAGTCGTGGATACCACGGTATGCATGGGAGCCTCCATATCCATGCTTCATGGCATGGAAAAGGCAAAAGGCCGCGAATACATCAAAAACTGGGTGGCTGTGATAGGCGACTCCACCTTCATGCATACAGGCATCAACTCGCTGGAGGATCTGGCATACAACAGGTCTACCGCTACAGTGATGATACTGGACAACTCCACCACAGGCATGACGGGACATCAGGACCATGCTGCCACGGGCAAGACCCTGGACGGCACCGAGGTGCCTGCCATATCCATCTACAAGGTCTGCAAGGCAATGAACATAGAGCACGTGGTAGAGGTGGATGCCTTCGACACGAAGGAGCTGGAAAGAGTGGTGAAGGAGGAGACAGCGCGCGATGAGCTCTCAGTCATCATAGTATGCGCACCCTGCGCTCTGCTCAAGGGACAGAAGTTCCCGTACAAGGTGAAGGCCCTTCCCGAGAAATGCAGGAAGTGCGGCATGTGCCTGAAGCCGGGCTGCCCTGCGGTAAAGAAGAAAGCAGACGGAACCATAGAGATAGACGATACACTCTGCAACGGATGCGGACTCTGCACGCAGCTCTGTAACTTCGGGGCACTGGAGAGGTACGAGATCTGATGAAGAAAAAGCTCCCCGCAGTGTTTGCCGTGATATCATTCCTGATACTCATCGGGGTGCTCACGGCAGGGCTGCTCGCGAGGCGCGATATGGGGGAGCGGGGAAAGAGACTTTTCGCAAAGACCGAGCCTGCAGGGGCAGTGTCCGAAGATAAGGCGGAGGAGACAACCAAAGATACATCGGAGCCCGATGAGGGAGACAGCACCGTGTCCCGGGATGAGACCCAAGCAGCCGCCGTATCGGAGGATATGGAGCCTCATTCAGATGAGGATACGGATAAAGAAGATGAAAGCGCTGAACCGGAGCCCCAAAGGGAAGTCCTGGAGAAGTACAAAAGCCTGCTGGAGGTCAATCCCTATGTGGCCGGGTGGCTTTCCACGTCAGATTCCTCAATAGATGATCCTGTGCTGTACACTCCGAAGAGTCAGAACTACTTCCTTCACAGGGACATAGAGGGGAAGCCTACTGAGAACGGGTCCCTTTTTATCGCCCTGATCTGGCATGACGATTATCACAATACGCTGATCTACGGACACAATATGAGAGACGGCAGCAGCTTCGGCTCGCTGAAGAAATTCGCGGATGCATCCTACGGGCTGAGCCACTCCGTTATCCGCTTCGATACGCTGTATGAGGAGAGAGAGTATGAGCTTCTGGGTGTCTTTTATTCCCAGATAGACGAGGAGGAGCTGGAGACCGAGGAAGACCGGGCTGAAGCCGACAGGCGCATCGAGGAGGAAGGCCGGGAGGAGAAGCCTGAAGGCGAGCTATCCCTCGCTGACCTTGATCTGTCCGCACCATATAGTGACGAGGACATATACCGCCAGGAGAAGGATGAGGACAACGGCAGGTTCAGATATTATTACTATACGGATCTGTCGGACAGAGATGACTTCGAATATTATGTAAACAATGTCAGGGAGAGAGCCTTGTACGATACGGGGGTGGATGCCGAGTGGGGAGACGACCTGCTCACCCTGTCCACCTGCAACTATCACGTGAAGAACGGCAGGCTCGTGGTGGTAGCGAAAAGGATAAAAGAGTAGAGGGACTGTAAGAGTATGAAAGAGAACGGTATTATCGAGAAGTTAATGCATTTCCTGATCCATAACAGCTTCCTGGTGACGGTGTCGGTCATGGGGCTGGTGCATGCCACTTTGCTGGCCATCGTGATCCTCGCGGGAGTGACACCTCTTATCAGCATGAACATCCTGAGTGTGGTGGTATATCTTTTCTGTATAGTACTGGCAAAGTTCGGGCATATGCTTCCGGTATATCTGAGCCTGATCGTGGAGGTCACATCATACGCCATAGTGTCCACATACTACACCGGATGGGAATGCGGATCCTGGTGTTTTCTTTTTTCCATAGTCCCGATCATCATCTATTTCGGTGCCTTTCTCTTCAAGGGGAATCAGCGATGGTTCATCGTGCTGATGCTGGTCGTGAACTTTGCTGTATATGTCGTGCTGTATCTCAGATTCGACGGGGCAGAGGCGCTGTTTAGGGTGACACCGTTGATAAGGGATATACTGATCCTGTTTTCTTCATTCATGATGGTGTTCGCGACGATCTTCTACAGCATGATCTATATTTATGCCAGCGAGATGGAGAAGACGAGCCTGGAGAAGAAGAACGAGAAGCTGACAGCCGATGCCAAGGAGGACGCACTGACCAATCTCCTGAACCGCAGGGGCTTCCTGCCTCTGATAGGGTCCTATATGGAGGGTGACCGCTCTTACAATCATTTCTGCATTGCCTTCTGTGACATCGACAACTTCAAGCGTATCAACGATTCCTACGGCCATGACTGCGGAGACGAGGTGCTGCGCCATATCACCAAGATGATAAAGAAGGAGATGCAGGGCTGCAGCATCTGCAGATGGGGCGGCGAGGAGATCATCATACTGATGAAGGATTATGATATGGAAGTGGCAAAGGTGAAGATGGAATACCTGAGAAAGTGTGTGGAGACCAACCCCACGGTATTCTTTAACAA
>DNLO01000112.1 GCA_003488445.1 Lachnospiraceae bacterium
GTGGTTCGAATCCACCACCACCCAGCCCGATACGAGTCTTATGAGACGAGGTTTATCGGAAAATGCCATTATATGACGGAAGTAAGTCCTGCAAGGACGATACTAAAGTCGTGGCAATGGCGCGGGGTAGAGCAGTCTGGAAGCTCATCGGGCTCATAACCCGAAGGTCACAGGTTCAAATCCTGTCCCCGCTATTGTGGTCGAGACCACGGTTTGCCCTGATAGCTCAGTTGGTAGAGCAAGGGACTGAAAATCCCTGTGTCGCCGGTTCGATTCCTGCTTAGGGCACAGAGAAGAGATATCATCCGAAATGGCTGATATCTCTTTTTCATTTGCTTTAGAAGGCGAATGTTGGTAGACTAAAGACAACTATGTGACAAAGGAAAAGAGGGTAAAATGAGAGTATTGGTTACCGGCGGTACCGGCATGGTCGGATCGCATTTCATGAAGAGTTATATGGATGAGGGACATGAGGTCAAGGGCATAGCCAGAAACTCCGCATCCAGCAGGATGGCGGCCATCCAGGACGACAGCATCATCAGATGCGACATACTGGAAAGAGATGCCCTGATGAGGATATTCAGGGATCTGAAGCCCGATGTGGTCATACATATGGCGGCTCAGGCCTTCAACGGCGACTCCTGGAATCTGGAGTATGTGACCCACGATACCAACTATAAAGGGACTCTGAATGTCCTGTACTGCTGCAGGGAAGTGGTGCCCGAGGCGAAGGTGCTCCTGGCCTGCTCCAGCGCGGAGTACGGAAATATCAAAGAAGAGGACTGTCCGCTGAAGGAAGAAAGACTGCTGACACCCCATACTCCTTACGGTGTATCCAAGGCAGGGGTGGAAAATCTGGGGAGACAGTATGCCCTGAACTATAATATGAAGGTCTTCCTTCCCAGAATGTTCATCCATGTGGGTACGGGACATCCCCCCGCAACAGCCATACAGAACTTCGCGAGACAGCTGGCTCTGATCAAGGCAGGAAAGCTGCCACCCGAGATCCACGTGGGCAACCTGACGACATACAGGGACTATATCGATGTAAGAGACGGCGTGAAGGCCATGCGCCTGATAATGGACAAGGGCAATCCCGGAGAGCCCTATAATGTCTGTAACGGAAAGGCATATCAGATACAGGAGATCCTCGATATGCTGGTGGATATATCCGGGACAAAGGCAAAGGTGATCAGCGACAAGGCACTCTTCCGTGTAGCCGACGAGCCGCTGCTTCTCGGCGATGACTCGAAGATCAAGGCTCTGGGATATACCAGGGAATACTCTATGAGGCAGACACTGGAGGATGTCTTCGCAGATTGGGAGAGCAGAGTATGAAATACGAAAATGTCACCATACTCCTCCCTGCCATGGATGAGACCTACAGCATGCGCCAGACAGTGGAGATCATACTGCATACCTGCAGGCGAGACGATCTGTGCGAGATCATATTCCTGCTGTGCGACAGGACTACGGCAGAATCCAGACAGACGGCGGAAAAGCTGATAGCGGAGTACGGTACATATATCCCCATGTATATACATGAGCAGGATCTGCCGGGTGTAGGCGGTGCCATCAGAGAGGGCATCATGCTGGCCAAAGGAAGCCACGTGGTCATGATGTCGTCGGATATGGAGACTGATCCGAATGTGATAAAGACCTTCATAGCAGGTGCGAAGAAGTATCCCGACAGGATCATCACCGCGACGAGATGGAAAAAAGGCGGCGGATTCGAGGATTATAACAAGATAAAGCTGGTATGCAATCTGATATTTGAGAGAAGTATCGGTCTTTTGTACGGAGTGAATCTGACGGATCTCACATATGCCTTCAGGATCTTCCCGACAGGGCTCATGCAGTCCATCAGGTGGGAAGAGCTGAAGCATCCCTTCTTCCTGGAGACGGCACTGAAGCCGCTGAGGCTGGGTACGAAGTTCATCGAGGTGCCCGCGCACTGGAAAGCAAGGACAGAGGGTGAGAGCCAGAACAGCTTCTTCGCCAACTTCAAATACTTCAAGACGGCATTTCACAACAGGGTAATCAGCAGAAAAGACATTCTTAAATGAAGAAGGCGGTCAAAAAAAAATCCTATCAGCCGACGGATGTTGAGATAGCCAGACGACTGACTCTTTTTCTGTTCGCCCTGCTGGCTCTGTTACTGGGGTGGCAGTCTGACGATTCCTTCCACGGCTATGTGATGATAAAGCATCTGCTGGAGGGCAACGGATTCGTCTATAACATAGGGGAGAGAGTATGTGCCACGACGGGACCGCTCTACACCCTGTCCTGTGCCATACCTTATGCCCTCACGAGGGAAATGTTCTTCACTACCCTTGTACTGAATGTGATCTACAGTACGGCAGCCTACTGGATATTCTCATATATGATCTGCCGCACCAGAGAACAGATACTGTCGGGATTTTTTGCTTTCTCCCTGTCCAAAGCCTTCATGTCGTATACGACATCGGGTCTGGAGAACAGTCTGCTGTTCCTCTTCGCGGCACTGTTCATATGGCAGTATATGAAAAGGGATTTCTTCGACGGAAAAGCCCTTTTGCTGCTGGCTCTCACCTTCTCGGGAGTGGCACTCACCCGAATGGATGCGGTGCTCTACTTCATCCCGGCCATAGTGTATGTATACCTGACAAGAAGAGACGGGGTTTCCTTTATCAAGTGCGTGGGTACCGGTCTTCTGGGACTGTGCCCCTTCTTCATATGGGAGCTGTTCTCTCTTTTTTATTTCGGATCGTTCGTTCCCAATACGGCCTATGTGAAGATAGGTACCGGTATTTCTCTTTCGGACTATATCAAACACGGGATCCTGTATTACTGGTTCACCTTCCTGAATGATGCACTGGTGCTGGTGGTGCCTCTTTGCTTCGTACTGATCACGCTGGTGATGAGAAAGCCGAAGTATCTCACCTTAAGCGCCGGCATCGTGATGTACGGTGCATATATACTCAGCATAGGCGGAGACTTCATGATGGGAAGGCACTTCACCCTCATGCTCTTCATTTCCGTCCTGTCAGTCACGGCCATGTTCAACAGGGAGAAGGAGCCTTTCGACAGGATAAGGAGGATCAACGGGGTATATACAGTGACCGTGATCGCAGCCATGATATGGACGATGACCTTCGGCTCCGTAGTGGGCTCCCAGTATCTGTACGGACATATCTACGGCAGCAATATCTCCGACGAGAGAGAGTTCTACTTCCCCACCACAGGCTTCTGCAACAATCTGAGGAGTCTGATAAAGGAAGGGAAGACCTGCTGGCAGGACACCTGGAGCGATGAAGGGCTGGAATACATCCGACGGGAGGAGTTCAAGGGCAGTATAGTAGAGAATGCGGCAGGCATACTGGTGTACAATAATTCCGATATCTATCTGAACGACACCTACTGCCTGGGGGATCCGCTGATGTCCAGGCTGCCGGCGGCCTATCATGAGCCCTGGAGAGTGGGACATCTGAGGAGGATCTGTCCCGAAGAGTACAGGTATTCGGTGGAGGAGGATAAGAATATCATAAGCGATCCCGATCTGCACGAATTCTATGATAAGATACTGATTATCACCAGAGGAGAGCTGTTCTCGGGAGAGCGGATCCGGACGATACTGGATATGAACCTGGGAAGATACGATCATCTGGTAGAGAGCTATGTGGAGCACCATCCGGAGATATTGGTGTCAGAGGAATGATCATGAAAAGAAGAAGTCTTATATTGATGATCGCAGCAATGCTGATCATATGCATAACGGGATGTGGGAAAGGCGACAAGGCGGACGCGGGAGAGGCTGCTGAAGCTACGGAGACAGCCGCAGTGACGGAAGACAGAGAGCTAAAGACTGTGGACGCCGAGACAGAGGAGGCCGGTCCGGCCCTTTCTGGAGTTGAGAAGCAGAAGGCCGACATAGCCGGCATGCAGATCACGTACCGCTTCGGAGATATGCAGGAGGTGCTGGGGGGAGACGAGATATCCGGCTGGCTCATAGATCTGCCTGACGGCTCGGTATCGGTCAACGAGACTCCCGCAAAGGAATATGTGGCATCTCTTGCAAAGAAATACGATACCTTCGGGCAGACCAGAAAGTTCAAAACCCACAGCGGGGAGGAGATAAATGTGTCCGGCGGAGACTACGGATACTGGATGGACAGGGTGTCTACGAGGCAGGAGCTGATAGATCAGATACTGACCGGACAGAGTGCAGAGATGGTGCCGGTGTATTACGGGACGGCTCTGGTCTACGGAGCGGATGACATAGGCGACACATACGTGGAGATAAACCTCGGTGACCAGCACCTGTGGGTATATAAAGAGGGCAGTGTCATCAATGAGAGCGATTTCGTCTCAGGCTGTCTCTTCAAGGGAAACGAGACACCGGGTGGAACATACGGCATCACTTACAAGGAACGGGACGCTACCCTGGTGGGACAGGGATATGAATCCAGCGTCAAGTACTGGATGCCCTTCAACGGAAATATCGGAATGCACGATGCCTCATGGAGGAACAGCTTCGGGGGACATCTGTACTATATGAACGGATCCCACGGATGTATCAATCTGCCAACCTCCAAGGCTGCCGAGATATATGATCAGGTGGAAAAGGGAGAGCCGGTGGTGGTGTACGGCGGGATCACCAAAGAGCAGGCTGTGTCTACGATGACGGCGGAGGAGAAGTCGCAGGCGATGCAGAAGGGCTACATATCAATGTCTGTGGATGACCTCGCGAAGCAGCTGGAGGCACAGGGCCTCGATCCGGCCACGGCCAGGATGCAGGCTGAGTTCCAGATGCAGATGAAGAATATGACTCCCGAGCAGCAGGCGGCATTTCAGGCCGCTCAGCAGGCTGCAGCCCTGCAGGCCGCTCAGCAGGCGGAACAGCAGGCCGCGCCTCAATGACAAGGGAACTCGAAGCCCTCTCGGACTCTGACATCTACCCCTTCCATATGCCGGGACATAAGAGACAGCCGGCAGGAGGTGTGCTGGATGAAGTGAGCAGGCTGGATATCACGGAGATAGACGGCTTCGACGATCTGCAGGCCCCCGGGGGACTGATAAAGGAGATAGAAACACGGCTGGCTGAGCACTACGGCGCAGACAGCGCACACCTTTCCGTGAACGGCAGCACCTGCGGGATCCTGGCATCCATCTCGGCGGCTGTGGGACACAGAGAGGGACTGCTGATGGACAGGGGGTCGCATCAGAGTGCATTTAACTGTGTATATATAGGAGAGCTCAGGTCTCAT
Source organism: Lachnospiraceae bacterium (assembly GCA_003488445.1). Taxonomy (GTDB): domain Bacteria; phylum Bacillota; class Clostridia; order Lachnospirales; family Lachnospiraceae; genus NK4A144. Next base: position 5,247 of record DNLO01000112.1, read on the forward strand.
TATCTGAAGAGGGAGATCGTACCGGAATACAGCATGTCAGGGTGTGTGGCAGCCGACACTGTGGAGACGGAGCTTAAAGCACTGGAGGAAAAGGGACAGCTGCCGCAGGCTGTCTTTATCACATCTCCCACGTACGAGGGCTTCATAGCCGATACGGGAAGGATAGCGGAAACAGTCCATGCATACGGGATACCGCTGATCGTGGACGGAGCACACGGAGCCCATCTTCCGATCGAGAAAGAAGCGGACATCACTATCGTGAGCCTGCATAAGACACTCCCGGCGCTGACACAGCTGGCGGCCGTGCTGGTCAGGGGTGAGAAAGTCGATGATGACAGGATAAAGCGTTTCATAAACATATATCAGACCAGCAGCCCTTCTTATATCCTGATGGCCTCGGCTGAGGGATGCCTGGACCTCCTGGAGCGCGAGGGGGAGGCCAAAAGGGAGCGTCTTGAAAGGGAGCTTGACGGGATATACGGTTTGAAGAGCCGGCTGAAAAGGCTGGATATCATAGGTCCGGAATATGTCGGAAGGTACGGCATCCACGGCTATGACAGGACCAAGCTCAATCTGACGGACAGGACAGGGATGCTGGACGGACAGGATATATATGACAGCCTGAGGCAGAGGTATCGCATACAGCCCGAGATGTGCATGGGAAGGGACTGCCTCCTCATGACGAGCATCATGGATACAGAAGAGGGATTTACCAGGCTGAAGAAGGCCATATTGGATATAGACGGCAGCCTATGACGATATACGAAGCAATGACAGCACCATATGAGGATATCGGTATGCAGGAAGCCGAAGGGAGGATCCCGGCAGAGACAGTGTGTATTTATCCGCCGGACATCCCGGTGCTGATCCCGGGAGAGATCATAAGAAAAGAGGATATGGAAGAGATACGCCGGGCTATGGAGAGCGGAAGGCGGGTCACCGGAATATACGGCGGCCGGATCAGGGTAGTGAAGCAGTGAAAAAGGTATTCTATCTGACGGGAAAAAGCTCGTCCGGTAAGGACAGCATATATAAACAGCTGATCACGGATAAGGAGCTGCAGCTGCAGCCGGTGCTTCCCTGCACCACAAGACCCAAGCGACAGGGTGAGACGGAGGGGAGAGAGTATCACTTCGTAGATGAGGAGGCCTATCAGAGGGCCGAAAAAAACGGAGACGTGATAGAATGCAGGACGTATGAAACCGTACACGGACCCTGGCGGTATTTCACTGCAAGATCGGCCTTTGAAGATGACAGGGATTATTATCTGGGTATAGGTACGCTGGAGTCATACGTGAAGATAAGGAGCCGTTTCGGTGAGGCCTATATGGTACCGATATACATAGAGGTGGAGGACGGCGAGAGACTGAGACGGGCAATGGAGAGAGAAAAGGCGAGCGGGAAGCCGGACTACGCGGAGATGTGCCGGCGGTTCCTGGCCGATGACGAGGATTTCTCCGATGAGAAGCTGAAAGAGGCGGGCATAGGGCCGGAGTATATATTCGAGAATGATGATCTGGAAGACTGTATAGACAGGATCAGGGGAACTATCATTGGATATCAAGGTAAATAATGTAGAACAGAGCTTTCAGCCGGAAGCGGTAAAGCAGGTGCAGGATGCGGGAAGTGATGCATTCCGCTTTGCCTTGATGTCCAATATCCAGGAGAGCGAGCTGCAGGAGAGACTCTCCAACCTGATGAGTGAGATAACCGCCGAGGGAGAAGTGATCTCCAAGCGCAAGAACATCAAGGACATGAGGCGATACCGCGCCCTGGTCAAGGACTTCATGAACGAGATACTCAACCGCTCCCACCAGTTCAGCCGACAGAACTTCCTGGACAAGAAGGGACGTCACAGAGTATACGGCATAATAAAGCTGGTGGACCAGAATCTGGACGATCTGGCTGCGGAGCTTTTGAAGGATGAGAGCGACAATATAGCGATACTCGCAAAAATAGGAGAGATCAGGGGTCTTTTGATAGATCTGCTGATGTGACCGCATGAAGACCTTCGACGAGTACAAAGACGAACGGCTCCTGGCGGAATATATGGAAAAGGCTGTCGCCGTGGACAGGATCGGCCAGTCTTATATCTTCGAAGGTGCGAAGGGGACAGACAGGCAGGATATGGCACTGTCTTTGGCAGCGGCGCTTCTTTGCAAAGGAAAGGAAGGTCAGAGCAGACCCTGTAAAACCTGCCATTCCTGCAGTCTGATGGAAAGCCGCAATCACCCCGACTGTATCACAGTGACTCATGAAAAGCCGTCCACCGTATCCGTAAAGGATATCAGGGAGCAGGTGATAGATGATATAGACATACGTCCGTATTACGGCGGGCGGAAGATATACATCATACCGGATGCCGAGATGATGTCACCGGGAGCACAGAACGCCCTGCTAAAGACGATAGAAGAACCGCCGGATTATGCGGTGGTGATACTGATAGTCACGGATGCGGCCCTGCTGCTCGAGACTATCAGATCCAGATGCATGATACTGTCTTTCAGGAAAGAGCCGGTGTTCGTACCCGAGGGGGAAGAACAGGAGGAGATATTCCGGCGCATGGATAACATCCTGAAGGGCTCCAAAGAGGAGGACGCGGCATCCCTCATGTCTTATGCCAGGATGCTCGCAACAGACGGTAAAGATATACTCCCCGACCTTTTCAGCTATATTGAATCGGCATGCAGGGATGCACTGCTCACGAAGTGCACAGCTGAGTTGACAGGGGGGACGGGTGCAGGATATATTGGAAAAATGTCCGGCATGACCTACGAAGGACTGGAGAATATCCTTCAGGCAGTAGACCGGGCCAGACACGATATTTTGAATAATGTGGCAGCGGAAGCGGTCCTCGATGTCCTTCTGCTGAAGATGAGAGAAGCATAGAGGTAAGATATGACAGACGTGATATGCGTGAGATTCAGAACGGCCGGAAAGATATACTATTTCAGCCCGGGAGATCACGAGATAAAAAGAGGAATGAACGTGATAGTGGAGACGGCACGCGGCAAGGAATACGGCCGGGTGGTGTCCGATATCAGGCAGATAGACGAGACGAAGCTGAAGAGTCCCCTGAAGCCGGTGATACGTATAGCTACGGAGGAGGACGCCGACAAGGAGACGGTAAACCGTATAAGAGAGAAGGATGCCTTCAGGATCTGTAAAGAGAGGATAGCCGCTCACGACCTGGAAATGAAGCTGATCGATGCGGAGTATACCTTCGACGGCAGCAAGCTGCTCTTCTACTTTACTGCTGACGGAAGGGTCGATTTCAGAGAGCTGGTAAAGGACCTGGCGGGGCAGTTCCACACCCGTATAGAGCTGAGACAGATAGGCGTCAGGGATGAGACGAAGATCATAGGCGGTATAGGGATATGCGGACGGGAGCTCTGCTGCCATGCGTATCTTTCGGATTTCGCTCCCGTATCCATAAGGATGGCAAAGGAGCAGAACCTCTCCCTCAACCCCACAAAGATATCGGGTGTATGCGGCAGGCTGATGTGCTGTCTGCGCAATGAAGAGGAGACCTACGAATATCTGAACCGTAAGCTTCCGGGACCGGGAGACCACGTGACCTGCGCCGACGGTACGAGAGGCACGGTGGAGTCCGTGAACGTACTGCGTCAGAAGGTGAAGGTGATAGTGGAAGAGGGAGACGAGAAGGAGATCAAGGAATATCCTGTGGATGAGCTGACCTTCAAGCCCCGAAAGCACGGCCAGGGCAAGGGCAAAAAGAACAATCCCGACAACAATGCGGCGGATGCCCGTGAGGAGAAAGAGCTGGCGGAGCTGGAGACTCTGGAGGAAAAGGAAGGCTCCGGATCGAAGCTGGATGAATAAAGAAGGATATCTTCTGGACGGAGAGAGGATAGACGATCTCCAGAGAAACGGACTGCATATCATACAGGATCCGCGGAAGTTCTGCTTCGGCATGGATGCGGTGCTCCTGTCCGGATTTGCGGCTGAGCACATGGGGAAAGGCAAGGGATCATTGCTGGATCTGTGCTGCGGAGGAGGGATCATACCCCTGCTCCTTTCGGCAAAGACCGATGTGAAACATATCACGGGAATGGAGCTGCAGGAAGACATGGCCGATATGGCCGGACGCAGCGTCAGCATGAACGGGCTGGAGACAGTGATAGATATCCTGAGACATGATCTGAAGAAGGCAGCGGAGGTGATACCTGCTGCCTCTTTTGATGCGGTGACGGTCAATCCGCCCTACTTCAGGCACGGACACGGGATAGTCAATCCGGACGATGCCAGGACTCTGGCGAGGCATGAGGTGGGCTGCACGCTGGAGGATGTGATGGAGGCAGCGGCCTATGCCCTGAAGGAAGGCGGCATGTTCTATATGGTGCATAAGCCTCAGAGGCTCACCGACATCATATGTGCCATGAGAGAAGCGAAGATAGAGCCGAAGACCCTTAAGGCGGTGCATCCGCGTCTGGATGCGGAGCCCTCAATGGTACTGCTGGAAGGGCGAAAGGGAGGCGGTCCGGAGCTTCGGATAGAGAAGCCTCTGATAATATACGGAGAAGACGGGAAGTACACGGAGGAAATGTATACAATATATGGATACTGACAGCAGAGGGTACGGAAAACTGTATCTGTGTCCCACCCCCATAGGGAATCTTGGAGACATCACGGAGCGGACCCTGAACACGCTGCGCTCCGTAGATATCATTGCGGCCGAAGATACCCGCAACACTCTCCGTCTCCTGAACCATTTCGACATCAAAAGTCCCATGACCAGCTATCACGAGCACAATAAATACGAGAAGGCGGATGAGCTCGTACGGAGCATGCTGGAAGGGAAAAATGTGGCCTGTGTCACGGATGCCGGTACACCGGGGATCTCCGATCCGGGTGAGGTACTGACGGCACACTGTATAGCAGCCGGCATACCGGTCATATCCCTGCCGGGAGCAACTGCGGTGATCACGGCCCTGACCGTATCCGGGCTTCCGACAAGGAGGTTTGTGTTCGAGGGCTTTCTGCCCAGAGACAAAAAGGAAAGAGCAGCTGTACTAGAGGAAATAGGAGAAGAGACCAGGACTGTGGTCCTGTATGAGGCGCCCCATCATCTGAAGGAGACGCTGGAGGAGCTGATGGCCGCAGCCGGGGGAGAACGGCGGATCGCACTCTGCAGGGAGCTAACCAAGCTTCACGAGGAGATCCTCAGGATGACGCTGGAGGAGGCAGTCTCCTATCACTCGGAGAGGGAAGCACGGGGTGAGTATGTGCTCGTGATGGAAGGACGCTCAAAGGAGGAGATAGACCGGCAGGAAAGGGAGCAGTACGCGGAGCTGTCCGTAGAGGAGCATATGGCGCGCTATATTGCCGCCGGAATGGACCGCAAAGAAGCCATGAAAGCCGTGGCGGCAGACAGAGGGGTTTCCAAGCGGGAAGTTTATAAGGATTTGTTAAGAAATAATTAACGGATACTTGACAATTCAAGCGCTTATGGGTATAAAAGATGTTGTGGTCACAATCAGGTGCCACGGGTTTTATCTATTTACAATACATAGGAGGAGTTCGATAAATGAACAAGACAGAGTTAATTGCTGAGATCGCAAAGAAGGCAGATATTTCAAAGAAGGACGCAGAGAGCGCTCTTAAGGCTTTCACTGATACAGTAGGAGCACAGCTCAAGAAGGGTGACAAGATCCAGCTCGTTGGATTCGGCACATTCGAGGTAGCTAAGAGGGCTGCACGTGAGGGAAGGAATCCTCAGACAGGCGCTACAATGAAGATCGCTGCTTCTAAGGCTCCCAAGTTCAAGGCTGGAAAGGCTCTGAAGGATCTGGTAAACAAGAAGTGATAAACCTTTGATCAAAGATCAGAACGGGCGTCTGCCATGGAGGCAGGCGCTCTTTGTATTTACGGGGAGAGAGAGAATGAGACTGGATAAGTATTTAAAGGTGTCACGCCTGATAAAGAGACGTACGGTGGCAAATGAAGCCTGTGATGCGGGAAGGGTGACCGTTAACGGGAGGACAGCCAAGGCCGGAGCGGATGTGAAGGCAGGCGATGAGATAGCTATCGCTTTCGGTGACAAGACCATGAAGGTGAGGGTGGTCTCCGTGGCGGAAACCGTAAAAAAGGAAGAAGCCAAGGAAATGTACGAAATTGTACTTTGACAAAAACAAAGCCGCGTGCTAACATGTTTACATAATTTCGCTTTTTCGGGAAATCAAGTTTAATCGGTCATGGCAGGAAGGGATAAACGCAAAGTAAATAACAGAAAAGCGGCTATGTACAGGAGGGTCAGGCACAACAGACCCGCCATCTTTGCCATATCCATCATAGTGGGACTCCTTTTGGTGGTGATAAGTGTGGACAGCAAGTCACTGATGGAAAAGGAAAAGACGCTGTCCCAGAAGCAGGAAGAGCTCACGGCCCAGCTCGAGTACGAGGAGAACCGGACGGAGGAGCTGGAGGAATTCGAAAAATACACCAAGACCAAAAAGTATGCCGAAGAGATGGCAAAGAAGAAGCTGGGTCTGGTGCATGATAATGAGATAATCTTCAAATCAGGCAATGGAAAGTGAAATTTCAGACAGGGTAAGGAGATATATCAGCGCACATCGTATGATACGTGAAGGACAGAGTATCTGCGTGGCAGTGTCGGGAGGTGCAGACAGTATGTGCCTTCTTTTTTTGATGCATGAGATGGCTGACTCTCTGGACATCACGCTGTCGGCGGTCCATATCGAGCACGGCATCAGAGGAGAAGCATCCACGGATGACATGCACTATGTGGAGGAGCAGTGCGAGAGGCTGGGAGTACCCCTGACGATAGAGAGAGTGGATGCGCCTTCTGTCGCCAGAGCTACGGGGACCACACTGGAGGAGGCCGCGAGAAACGAGAGGTACCGGGCTTTCGAGCAGCTGGGAGCAGACAGGATAGCTCTTGCTCACCACATGAACGACCAGGCAGAGACTGTGCTCTTCAATCTGGCGCGTGGCACCGGGATCAGAGGGACAGGCGGCATACAGCCTGTAAGAGACAGATATATCAGGCCGATCCTCTGCCTGACCAGACAGGAAACCGAGGAATACTGCAGGAGATACGGCATAGAATACCGGACCGACAGCACGAATGAGGATACGGAGCTGTCCAGAAACCGTATCAGGCACAGGGTGATCGGCGAGCTGGAGATGATAAACGATCAGGCCGTAAGGCATATCTGCGAAACGGCCGGCGATCTGCAGGAGATAGAGGATTATCTGCGCTCCGTGACAGAAAGGGAGGAAGAGGCCTGCGTCAGCTATCTGAAGGACCGGACCGAGATCGATATAGAAAGACTGTCAGCTCTGCATCCCGTATTGGCCTCAAGGCTCGTCAGGCAGGTGCTTTCGAAGGTGGCCGGCAGGTCAAAGGATATCGGGAGAAAGCATGTGGAGGCAGTGCTTTCCCTGATGAAGGGACAGTCCGGCAGACAGACGGGGCTGATATACGGACTCCGGGCCGGCAGGGAATTCGGAAAGATAGTGGTGAGGGCCCCGGGGAGGTACGAGACCGTAAGCCCGGATAAAGGCAACGGATCCCCGGATATCCGCTTTGATGTACTGGAGCGGGAGCAGCTTTCCGAAGAGGATATAGTAAAAGATAATAACTACACGAAATACATAGATTATGCTACAATCATAGATGCTGTCGAAACGGACGGTCTGCCGGAAGACGCGAAAGAAGCGGATCCGCTCCGTCTGCTCACTGTGAGAAAGCGGCAGCCCGGAGACTATATCTCCATAAAAAACGGCAGAAAGAAGCTGAAGGATCTGCTGATCGAAGAGAAGATAGCCCCTGACAGAAGGGATGAAATGTATTTCGTATCCTGCGGACAGGAGATAATATGGATCCCGGATACGGGACGCATCGGAGAGAGATGCAAAGTAACGGATACGACTGAAAAAGTAATACGGATGGAGATCAAAAATGGCTGACAAGATCACGACAATGTATACCGAAGAGCAGGTCAACAGCAGGATAAAGGAGCTGGGTGAGGAGATAAGCAGGGACTATGCCGGCAAGGAGCTCACCATGATATGCATACTGAAGGGAGCGGCTGCGTTTGCCTGCGAGCTGGCGAAAAGGATAGACCTCCCTGTGGATATGGAGTATATGAGGTGCTCCAGCTACGGAAATGAGACCGAGAGCTCGGGTGTGGTGAAGATCGCACTGGATCTCGACGAGCCCATCAGAGATAAGAATATCCTGGTGGTAGAGGACATAATAGATACCGGAAGGACCATGAGCTATCTTCTTGAGATACTCAGACAGAGGGGCCCTGCGAGCCTGAAGCTTTGCTCTCTTCTGGACAAGCCCGACAGAAGAGTGGCGGATGTGGATATAGACTATACAGGCTTTGTCATACCGGATAAATTTATAGTGGGATACGGGCTGGATTATGCCCAGAAGTACAGGAATCTGCCCTATATTGGTGTAGTAGAGCCGGGAGAGTGACGGAGTGAGAAGCTCAAACAGAAACATAGGATTATATTTCATCATAGTAGCGGCAGTTCTGCTGCTCATATCCTTCATGTCAGAGACCATGTCGGTGGATGACAACTACGATCACCGGACCTTCATGGAAGATATCAAAAAGGGGAATGTGGAGGATATCGTACTGATCCCCAATTCCGAGACTCCAACCGGAGAGGTGACTGTCACCCTAAAGGACGGTCAGATACACAGACTCTATGTGGCGGATATCGCTCAGACAGAGAGTGAGATGAAGGAGCTTTATCCGGGCTACAGGGAAGAGGAAGTGGCAAGGGAAAGCTTCCTCGTGATGTACGGAGTACCCGTCATCATCGCAGTGGCGGCGTTCATGATCATCTTTGCCATGACGAATGCCCAGGCCGGCGGAGGAGCCGGCGGCGGCCGGATGATGAATTTCGGGAAGAGCAGAGCCAGGATGGTGGCTCCCGGACAGACTCAGATATCTTTCAAGGACGTGGCCGGACTCGTGGAAGAGAAAGAGGATCTCGAGGAGATAGTGGACTTCCTCAAATGTCCGTCCAAATATACGGCAGTGGGCGCCAGGATACCCAAGGGCGTGATACTCGTGGGCCCTCCCGGTACCGGTAAGACCCTGCTGGCAAAGGCAGTGGCGGGAGAGGCAGGAGTGCCTTTCTTCTCCATCTCGGGTTCCGACTTCGTGGAGATGTTCGTCGGAGTGGGAGCTTCCAGAGTCAGGGATCTCTTCACTGAGGCAAAGAAAAACGCACCCTGCATTGTCTTCATCGATGAGATAGATGCAGTGGCGCGCAGAAGAGGCACCGGCCTCGGAGGCGGGCATGACGAGAGAGAACAGACTCTCAACCAGCTGCTCGTGGAGATGGACGGCTTCGGCGTGAATGAAGGCATCATTGTCATGGCAGCAACGAACCGTGTGGATATACTCGATCCGGCTATCATGAGGCCGGGCCGCTTCGACAGGAAGATCGGTGTGGGATCCCCCGATGTCAGAGGAAGGGAAGACATCCTGAAGGTACATGCAAAGAACAAGCCGCTGGGAGACGACGTCGATCTGTCGCAGATAGCCCAGACCACGGCCGGATTTACCGGTGCCGATCTGGAGAACCTGCTCAACGAAGCAGCTATAAGGACAGCCAAGGGGAACAGGGGATACATCACCCAGGAAGATATAAAGTCCGCCTTTGTTAAGGTCGGCATAGGAAGCGAGAAGCGCAGCAAGCTTATATCGGATGAGGAGAAGAAGATCACCGCATATCACGAGGCGGGACATGCCATACTCTTCCATCTCCTGCCCGGAGTGGGTCCGGTGTACAGCATCTCCATCATACCTACAGGTATGGGAGCAGCAGGATATACCATGCCTCTGCCTGAAAAGGACGAGATGTTCCGTACCAGGTCGAGGATGCTCAACGAGATCACCGTGGATCTGGGAGGACGTGTGGCCGAAGAGATGATCTTCGGGGGAGACGACGTGACCACAGGAGCATCACAGGACTTCAAGCAGGCCACCAAGCTCGCCCGGAGGATGGTCACCACATACGGCATGAGCGACAAGATAGGTGTGGTCAGCTTCAACGAGGATGATGATGAGGTCTTCATCGGACGCGATCTGGCACACGGACGCAGCATGTCGGAGGAGACCCTCCGCGAGATAGATATAGAGGTAAAGAGGATAATAGAAGAGTGCCACGAAAAAGCACGCCGCATCATAGGTGAACACAGGGATATACTGGACAGTACAGCGAAGCTTCTGCTGGAGAAGGAAAAGATCGATATGGCAGAATTCAACGCCCTGTGGGGTGATGACGGCAGCTCAGGCACATCGGAAGGTGAATGAGGATCCGGCTAGAGAGACTCTGTCACCATCCGAGAGCTGTGCAGTCTCGTTAGCATCCAGCATACGTCCGTTCACCCCTGTACCGTTCAGGGAGTTCAGATCCGAAATATAGTATTTCCCGTCCTGTTCCTTTATCATGGCGTGGATCCGGCTGATGCCTTCATCGTTGATCACCCCATCCACCCGTTCGCTCATTTTTCCCACTATAAAAGGAAAATGCTGAAGCTGTATGCTGCCCCCGCCGTCTTTTTGCAGACTGGGGCAGAGAGGTCCCTGCCTGTGCGGCTTTGCTCCCCTGAGCAGGACCGTGCGGTCATCATCCGGGAAAGAGAAGGTATCCGCGGGAGGCTGAACATATCCGGGGGATTTGACCGGTGCGGGAGAGGGGAGAGGATCCGGGAAGGTGCAAGGCTCCTCTTCGGGGAGCTCATCAGCCGTGCGCTTCCGGCTGTGCATATGCATGACTGATACCAGGACAAGGGCGAATAGTACGGCTATAGAGACTCCCGTTATCATGTATTCGTTGTCGTCGAGATAGAACGGAAAAAGCGACGGATAAAGTACCAGCAATACGTAGATGACGGCAGCGACGGCAGCACCGCCCAGACACAGGTATGCGCGTATCGCACCCGACGGCTGCTTCTCGAAAAGGGCAGACATATCTTCCTCGGCATCTGCCGACATATCGGGATATTCTTCACGTTCCGCAGGGATATCTTCTGCAGGCATCGGTGCCTCGTCTGCATCCGGGACCGCGGTCTGCTTCACATTTGGCAGATAGTAGCCGTTCTCTACGGTCTCCATATAGCTGTAGGCGTATTCCGCAGCCTCCCGGTCCGTCTCGTCGGTATGCTCAGTCAGAAAGACGGCCAGCTTCTCGATGGAGCAGCTGCTGTCGGGATGCATGCCGGGGATATATATGAACTCGGGATCCAGGGTGTCGGGAGACAGCCAGATGGCATCCGGGTCGAAGAGCACTTCTTCCGGCAGGAGCATGTATCTCTCCGTCTCCGAGAAGAAGACGGAAAGTGCCCTGAGAAAATGCTGTATCTGGGCGCTGCTCATGGTCCTTCCCGCGAATACCGCAGACAGACTGACTCTTCCCTGGATATCATAATAATAGCAGGTCACGCCGTCTATGATCTGAGACTGCATCTTCGCCATATACTGTATCCGGTTGCGCATCAGCATTTTTTCCCGGAAATCACTCTCGTCCCCACCTTCTTTGCAGACCACAAGGTAGGTCTTTGTTCCGTTCCGCTTGTAAGTAATGTTCATTGTTGTCCTCCTGTCATTTTTAGGATGTTGCCGGCAGCCCGGCACTGCCTTATAAACTCTATGGCATCTTTCTCATACGCTTCCCCCGTGCCGGACACGGTAATGCTGTCAGAGCCGGATATGGGGAAGAAGAGAATACTCCGGGGTATCTTCAGTGTACCGCTGTATCTGATACTGACTTTTTTCCCGGATACTGTAACGCTGATATCGGGATCCGAGGTGGCCAGGAGCAGACCGTCGATACTGTATGCGGCGGCACGTTCTGCTTCGGATCGCATATCCTCCTCTCCTGTGCGGATAAGGCTGGCTTTGAGTGCAGCCTGATAAGCACAGGATGACATCGCCGCCCTGTCATGGAGAAATAAAGACATATAGATGATGAAGACTATCACCGTCATTATCAGAGGAAAGACCAGAGCAGCCTCTATGGTATAGGAACCTTTCACGCTTTTCTTCATAAGAATACCGTAGCTTCATGCAAGATGAGCCCTGCCAGGAGAAAGGGGACGAAGGGGACCTCCCTGTTCTTCGAACACCGCCTGATCATAAGGAGTGCCACGGAGAACATGGCCGACATGAGCATGGCGTAGAGACAGGTAAACCCGGCCTCTCTGCCGCCAAGGTGTATGCCGGCTATGAGGATGGCCAGCCCGTCACCGATCCCGAATCTGCCCTCGGAGATCAGCGAGATGGAGATGAAGGCTCCCCCGAGGATGATGCCGAGGACTTCCTCCAGAGGGGTCATGGTATGAGACATAAAGAATATGAGCAGTCCGGCCGAACCGGAGAGTGCCAGCAGGAGAAGCGGTATCCTGCGGCTCTTCAGATCACAGACGGAAGCTGCGGTTAAAAAGAAAAACAAAGACATTAATGCGATCATAGAACCTCCGATAAAATTGATTTGTTGAAATAATTGACAGTCTATCTGCATCCGCACTCTTTACAGGGAGGCAGAGATACCTGTGAAAGGGGGACTTCACGGATCGAGCGTCTGAGCCCCGGACAGGAAAGAGATGAATGATATCTGTTGCCGTCGTCGGTGACATAGACCGTGGCGGGATGTGTCCCGTGAGACATACAGTATTCACAGGGATAATATTTCGAGCCGTCATTTGCCCGCTCGGAAGAGACGCTCCCGAAGTCTACGGGACGTATGTTCAGCTTCAGATGAGAGCAGCCGAGGGATCTGTGATATACGGAGCCGTGCTCCGTGACATAGACCATCTCCTCGGGAGGTTCGGACTCATCTTTGCTGTGACTTTGATTGTCATATCCGGTGAAGGCTCTGACCCTGACACGATCCACGATATATGGATCATAGGTATCGAGCAGGTCAAAGGGTACATCGAAGCGGTATCTCTTTACCAGATCTATGATGTCGTCCTTTCCCGTTATCATATCCACCGTATCCGACAGACCTGCACTCCCTGCAGCAGCGTCTCCTATGTATGCGTACTTCGCCATCGTATAAGCCTTTTCCGAAAGAGCGGCAGTATTCTCTGACGATATCCTGACGGCATCCGTCAGGTACATGACCGACAGCATCGCGAAAAGAAATAAAGGCAGCACGAGAGCAGTCTCGACAGTAATGCTTCCCGAAAGAGACCTCCCCGGTTTTGAAAGGAGACGTATGAAGTTGATTTTTCTGGCAATTCTCTTTGACCACATAATCATATTATTGTTTAAGGTAGTTTATTGAAGATCCGGGAAGATCCCTTTCGGGAAGCATTACCTTCAGAAGTCACTCATATAGCTCATCTTCCGGTCGATAGTCAGATCGTATCTGCGTCGGCACTTCATGGCGGCGGACATGAACACATACTCCGCACAGCCATCCATGCGGAATCCGGCATTACCGGGTGTCGCTCTCAGATTCATCTCCACGACATCCATTGCACGGAAGCATTTCTGGTCTTTGTTCTCCATGAAGAGATAGATACGAAGGTAGTCCTTGTATGAAAGTCCCGTACCGGGGGTACCGGTGGGACGGGCGTTGCTCTTTATGCTGATCAGTCCCCACAGCGGCATTTTCCAGTCTTCGGATGTCTTTGTAAGGGGTACCCTCTCTCCGGCAAGAAGGCGCACCGTATCCGACACGCTCTCACCGTATGCCCAGGCGAGAAGGATGTATTCCGTGATGGCATCCTCTGCCTCCGGGGCACCGAGAAGGGCCGTGATCACTCCCACGACGGCTTCCACAGGAGCCTTTTTTTCGGGGTCGGTAAAGATATAGAAGGCATCTGCCGCGTACCGAAAGAGCATCAGTCTCTCGACGGCTTCCCTGAGATTGGCCTTGTCTGACCCTCTGCCATACAGGATGTATTCCACCTCGTAGGCCGGACCTCCGTCTGACGGGGTGTCGGTATAGCAGGAGCATCTGTCCAGCAGATATTCGTCGAACATGAGCTCCGAGAGAGGGCTTTCCGTATCTGTCGTACCTCCGTGCAGACCGGTGCCCTTGCTGATATGCCGGTGTGATATCAGAGTCTCGCTGTCTATCGCAGCGGATGACACCCTGCGGGTATCCATCACAAATCTGAGGATACCCTCACGGTCATCAAAGACGTGGGCGGCCGGGTTTTCCGATATTTTGTAGTCCAGACCGTTCAGCCGGTCTTCCAGCTCGGCACGTTTCCTCTCCGGGGCACCTTCGTCCAAAGAGCTGTCGCGATAGTGATCTACCAGACTGCCGGCTTTCTCTGCCAGGGCTCTTGCACCCGAGATACCGTGGGAATCCTCGAATGCCTGTATGGCCTGCCTTTTGAAGACGCGGCCCGCCGCATCCGAGGCGTAGGATATCTCGGAGATATCCAGAGAGTCCAGCTGCATGTCCGTGAAGTCTGCCGGAGACACCAGGGACAGAGTGCCTCTGGAAGGATCAAGGTTGTAGCTGATGTAGTCTCTCATATGATCCTTCAGCTCCTCTACGGACGGAACCCCGGTACCGTAGGAGGTGTCTATGAAATACAGGTCGTATCTTTTGAGAAGCTCCCTGTTGTATTCCGCGAACACCGACTCCAGTGCCATATCTGCGGCCACTTCACACTTCATTCTGGCTGCAGAGTATGCGGCACTTTCCGTCATACATATGATCACTGCGAGTACCGGAGTCAGGATCAGACTCAGGAACACCGTGATACTTCCTTTGTATCTCATAGTACCTCCTTCGGTTTATCCGGTGCGGGATGGCATCAGACCTGCCCGGCTTTTTTGTTGATCGTCTTGAAAATGTCGTTTACGAGATCCGTAAGCTCGGATTTGAAGATAAGAACAAGTCCGATCAGGACCACCAGAATGAGTATCAGCTCAACAGTACCGATACCGTCCTCTTCATGTAAGAAACGCTTTAACATGGCATATTCCTCCTTTCTCTGCAGTATTTATGTATAAGCCGGGACGGCTGTCCCGGTATATACCGGTGTATCATTGCGAGCCGAAAGACATGAAAGCAGGTACCATGATGATGAGCATCACCACGGCCAGCATGAGCATCATCGGCAGAAGAAGCCGGGTACCGGCGGTCTCACCGGCTTTTCTGGCAGCGGCCTTTCTTTCCTCGAAGGCTTCCTTCACTTCACGCTCCAGCTCCGGGAGCATGCCCGACGAACCCTTCCGGATATTCTGGGAGAGCAGTGCTCCGAGTTTTTTATAGCGCTTTACGGCGCATCTCTTGCCGAAGTCCAGATATGCTTCGGATTCGCTGACACCGCTCTTCATCCGGTGCACTGTGATGAGCATCTCCTCTCCGGCATAAGATCTGCGACGGAAGCCGGATCGCCTGAAGTCAAGAGCGACCTTTTCGAAAGCAGCCCTGACGGTCAGCCCCGCACCTATCAGCAGGGTGAGCTTGCTCACTATCTCCGGATAGTCCAGCAGCATCTCGCGTTCTCTTTTCTCCACTTCGCGTGTCAGATCCCGGTCCCTGCCTGCGTACAGCACGGCAGCGGACAGGAGCGAGATGATCAGGATATACAGCCAGTTGTGAGGCAGTGAGTTTCTGTAGGATATGGTATGGCCGTTTACCGCCGAGGGAAGGACCTGATCGGTCTGACAGATGCTGTCGGCGGCGCTCTCGGATATGGCGGCGTCGATGTCCCGGGAGAGCCTGTCTGCCGGGTCAAGGTGTCCGGGATAGACCGTGACACAGAAGGGAATGTCCCGGGAGACGCTGCCATAGGAAAGTGTGGCGGTTAGTCTCACCCTCCGACCGGACCTGTCGGTGAAGCTGTCGCGTATATGACCCTTTGCATCCAGCACGTCGTGATCGCTGATGAGCCATTCCATGGAGACAGGATAGGTGTCATCCATGTCGGGGAGGCTGAGATCATATTCTACGTGGTCTGCATCGGGATTTTCGCCCAGGATCCTGTCTTCAAGCCCCGATGATATTTCCTGAAATATGGAAAGGATCTCGGCTTCCGTATATTCCTTTTCAGCTATGGTGATGCGTTTTTCCTTTTCCTGGATCTTTCCGTCCGCATAGACATCCAGACTGATCTCGCGGTCACCCATGCCGTATCCGTTGCGCCTCACCAGATTGTCCGATATGATCTCCAGATGCTTCACATCCGATATCAGGATCATGACGGAGAGCAGCAGGCCGGCTGCGATGATCGCAGCGGAGGTAGCGGTCTTTCTGATATAGTAATCGCGGGTAAGCTCCGCTCCGGATCGCCCCGGATGCATGAGCATCTGCTTCTCACGCACGGCTTCGGTATTCTTCGGCGGGAACCATCTGAGGATGATCTCTGCCAGTCTGTAAAACAGTGTCATATCTTCACACCTCTACATCGAGAATCTTCTCGGCGATAATAAAACTGAAAATATAGATAATAAGAGCGACAGTCATGATGAGACGGCCGGCCATACCGGAATAGAGCACAGACAGAAAGTCCGATGAGCCCATGCGCAGATAGAGCATGATACCAAAGGGGACGATCTCCATGACACGGGTCTCCATCCGCTTTGCGCTCATCGATGTGTCGATCTCGCGCATCACTTCTATCTTGTCGCTGATGTTGGTGGCAGCTCTTCTGATGATCTTTGTCATATCGCCGCCGATACGCTTGGCAGACTCGAAGACTCCGGCAAAGTCGGCAATATCCTCTATACCGGACCTGTCTGCCAGATCCGACAGGATGATCTCGATCTGCTCATTATCCCTGAGTCTGGCTACGACCTGCCTGTACTGCCCGGTGATCGGAGCATCATCTCCGTACATATCCCGCATGTCGTGGTAGGCTTCGACAAAGGCATTCTCCACGGAATATCCTGCATTGAGCGCGGTGCTGACAGCCAGGATGCTCTCTCTGAACTGCAGGGACAGCTGCAGTCTCGCGGCCTTTTCGAACTGTTTCTTTCTCATTTTCCCGTACGGTATGATCACGGGGAGGAAAATGAAAAAGGCGAATATGCTCTGATAGAAAACATAAGCGAGCAAAGCGTCGATCAGCAGCCATTCAGATATTATCCTCAGAGTACAGACCTTTTCTTCTGAGCTTTTCTTCGTATATGAGACGGCCTGTCTTTTCGAGGTCCCCGCAGACAAGCCCCTGTCTGGTCTCTCCTTTTTCCCTGAACCTGAATATGGGATTGAGCTTAAATTCACCATTTTCCAAACCTTCCATTTCCGTGATCTCCAGGACTCTGCGGCTCTTGTCCCGCATACGTCCCAGATGTACGATGATGTCTATGGCGGAGGCCATCTGCCTCCTGACGGCGGGTAAGGGGATATCCATACCCATCAGTACCATGGTCTCTATCCTGGAGAGCATGTCCGCTGCACTGTTGGCATGGCCCGTACACAGGGAGCCGTCGTGTCCCGTGTTGGCAGCCGACAGGAAGTCCAGTGCCGCTCCGTCCCTTATCTCCCCGACGATGATCCTGTCGGGCCTCATCCTCAGAGAGGTCTTTATCAGGTCACGGATGGATATCTCCTTCGATCCCTCCACGTTCGCATTCCTGGTCTCCAGCCTGACGAGATTGTCTATGCCCCTGATCTGGAGCTCTGCAGAGTCTTCGATGGTTATGATCCTTTCGTCATGAGGGATATATTCGGACAGAGCATTAAGGAAGGTGGTCTTTCCTGAGCCGGTACCTCCGGAAACGAAGATGTTGTAGCCGGATATCACCAGACGCTCCAGATACCCGGCGGCAGCGGGGGAGATGGAGCCGAAACGTATCAGGTCCTTCATATGGATGGGATCATCGGGAAAACGACGGATGGTGAGGATGGGACCGTTGATGGCTACCGGGTTCATCACCACGTTGACGCGGGAGCCGTTCGGCAGTCTCGCATCCACTATCGGAGAAGCTTCGTTCACCACCCGGTTGCTCTTTGCCACGATCTGCTGTATGACGGACCGCAGCTTTTCCTCCGACTCGAAGTGCTTGTCCCATCTGAACAGACGGCCGTCTTTTTCGACGAAGATGTCCGAGATGCCGTTGACCATTATCTCTGTGACGGAGCTGTCGGATATCAGCTCCTCCAGGACCCCCAGCCGACGGACTTCATGAAAGAGCTCTCCGAACAGGCGCTCCTTTTCGGATAAGGACAGAGGCGGGTCTTTTTTTGAGGAATAGATCGCTTCCTTTATTATCTCCTTTACCTCACTGTCCGGAACATCCCTGGAAAGATCGATGCGGGATATGACCTCGTCCTTCAGAGAAGAAAGTCTTTCTTCAAATAAGACCTGACGCGTATCTTCCAATGTCGGTACCTCTCATATCTGATGCTATGGACGGGAGCTCCCTGAAATACGGTGGTGTGATGATCTGCATACGCTCGCTCAGAGCAGTCTGACCGGTATATCTGAGATAGGAGAGCAGGCTCGTCAGCTTTGCTTCGGAGACGGGATCCTTTACGGCAGGGACCAATATGCGCCGGCAGCGGTCCAGCACCGCCTCGAAACCGGATAGCCATATGCCTGTGTCCAGGACTATATTCCGGTACCCTGCATCGGCGGAAGCCTGCAGGAGCCTGAAGATATCCTCGGCTGTGATCTGTGTGATATCGGCCGGGTTCATGGCGGGAAAGACGTAGTGCACGCCGGAGATCATCCTTATCATGCTGCCGAGCCTCAGAGCATATCGTTCCTTCGGCTCATCCCGCAGGAAGAACAGCAGGTCGGACAGATCGCTCTCCCCTGTCTCCCCTGTCATGACCGGGAAGCCGGAGACAGGTTCCAGGTTCAGGTATATCGTGGGAGCGGAATCGGACAGATGCTGGGAAACGGCCATGGCGAGACTCGTCTTCAGACATCTCCCCACAGGGGAGGTGAAGCAGTATATGCAGGCCGAATCTCTTACCGTGAGCGGAGATACGGGGATATCCGAATCCGAGATCACCTTCAGGATCTCCCGAAGTATGGCATCCACGGGCTGATAGATATCTACCGGATATACATCCGGATCTGTCCTGATACCCGGATCTTCAGTCAGGACTATGGTCAGCTCCGTTTTCAGCCGGCGCAGACCGGTGTCGAAGCAGGCATCATCCGTCAGGAGAAGAGAGATGGAATGCTCTTTCGCGAAGGAGATCAGCGTATCGTCCCTCGTGAAGCCTATGCAGGAGAGGCCAGTTTCTTTGTCGTTTATGTAGTTCAGGAAGTTTTCCAGATAATCGGGCCGGGAGAAATATACGGCCATGTCAGGTTTTTCTTTTTGCATGATCTATAACCTCCAGAGGGGATATGCCCCGAGAAAAAGAGCGAAAGCAAAGGGAAAGCGTGTCTTTGAAAGGGATGTATGCTGCGACTTCATGCAGAAGAGTATGAGGATGACCGAAGCGGGTACGGTGTACAGAAGAATAGCTTTGAGTCCGGATAATCCAAGATACAGTGACGTGACCATGAGAAGCTTGATGTCGCCGGCTTTGATCAGATGAAGGCAGAAGAGGGGAAACAACAGGGCAAAAACGACAGCGGGTGGACCCAGCATGAGCGGCATGCTCAAAGGCCGGCCGAAGAATGATCTGCATATCAGATACAGTGCCGCAGATGACAGCAATATGGAGTTTTTGATCCGGTACTCTGCGATATCCGTCATCGCACAGATAAACAGAGTGAACAGAAAAAGATATCCTGTCATGAACTGTCTCTTTTCTAAAATGGAATCGTGTCACAGATAAGTGACAGCAGGATCAAAACCGATCCTGTGAAAGTGAAATACACTCTACACCCGATGAGGGACGGATGTCAAGAACAAATTTAAACGATAGAAATGGCCGATCATCTGATCAGCCATTTCAGGAGAAGGTATTTCTTTCTTATGGGGTACCGCCCTTTCGGACGGTATCATGTATTGGGGGTACGCCAATAATATAGCACCCGGCCGAATTGTCAACAATTCGCATTTTTGACAATTATTACAAGGTTTTCAAGGCTTTTTTGTGCAAATCAACCGAAAGCTACTTGGAGCTGAACCTGAAAAGCGAATCCAGCATGCGCAGAGTCTTGAACTCTCCCTTGACCTGCATGTCTCCGGTCATGAATGCCCGCTGGAAGGTCTCGGCACCGGCCGTGATGTTCACCAGCTTTTCCTGATCTATGCGACACACCACGGTGGGCTTTTCGATGTTCCCGTAGTGGACGTCCAGCTCCCCGTTCTTTATTATGACCGCCATGGGCTTGTCGAGCTCCTTTACGATGATACTGTAGGCGGCTGAGAAAGAGGGATCGGGATCGAAATGATCCTTAAAGTCCTTGATCAGCATATCCTCCACTGACATTCCCTGATTGCCCATCAGCGTCTTGAAGTGGGAGGTGAGCTCCTTTATATCCTCCTTCTGAGTCTGGACATATTTGTCGTCGGAGGCGTATACCGACAGCTGCTCCGACTCCTGGGGAGTGAGCTCTATCTGCGGAGCCACGGAGACCATCTGTCGTACTGCCTGGTTGGAAGCAGGGAGAGATACGGTCTTCTGTGAGATGGTACGGTAGATATTCTCCGCCTTTTTCTCTATCAGGGTCATATAGTCCTTGTTGAGCTCGAAGGATATGGCATCCTGCACATAGCCGCATATGCCGGAGCAAGGCTTGCCGCCGAGGATCTCCCAGGCCTGGGTGAGATCCAGCTTGCCTTCCCGCTCCCCGTAGGTGGTGCTCATGACCACGGGGCACATATATATCTGTGAGATGCGTTCTTTGTTGCCGTACAGCCATACTGCATCGAGAAACTCTGCCATCAGTCCTCCGGTGCCGTGCCACTCCACGGTGGAGGCCAGTATGATGCCGTCGCAGTCGCCGACGGTATTTGCGAGGGAGGAGATGTTCCGCTTTTCTTCGTAAAGGTTGTATCGGGTGACCTTCACGTTGATATCCTCCAGTACCGCCTGCATCCGCGTGATGACGGTATTGGTGGGATCGCCGACTATCCCTCTTCCGCCGTAGTAGATGTTGATCCTCATAGTCTGATCTCCCCGGCCAGTGCCTTCAGCTCCTCATCGGAGGGAGAGCCCGGCTTCCAGCCTATAGTCTGTCCGTCATCCCTGTATCTGGGTATCAGGTGGATATGGAAGTGAAAGACCGTCTGGCCGGCGGTCTCGC
>DNLO01000194.1:0-2935 GCA_003488445.1 Lachnospiraceae bacterium
GATGCGATAGCAGGCTTTGCGGGCGCACTTAAGGATGTGGTTGAAAGAAATGATCAGGATACGCTCGATATCATCCTCAGGATCAGGAAGTCCTATACCTATACGGAGGTCAAGTCAAATGATTCCTATAAAGGGGATCTGATAGATGTGCAGGGCTTCTGTACGGCACTGATGGATAGCTATGATGGCAGACTTAAGAAAGAGGACGCAAAGCTCTATGATGCCTGTAAGACCCTGAAGGCTGCAGCGAAGAGCTGTATTTTTAGCAAAAAAATCGCAAGAGGGATGGACAGAGACCTTGCCCAAGGGACGGAGCCTACAGGGTTAAGTATGTATTTCCCGACGTTTTCGATGACCGTGACGCCCATAGGTCAGTTAGAGGGAGACATAGATCAGGTGCTGGATCTCATCAGCGCATATAAGAGCAGTGACGGTAAGCTGGACTCCTACGGACAGGCATTAGCTGCATACGGGCTGTGGCTTAAGGCAGGGAAGCTGCTCGGAGGTGCCGATGCGTGGATGGCTTATGACGAGACGACAGATGCTGAAGACGTGTGGAGAATAGGTCAGGGCAATGGCACAAGTCACCAATGGTCGATCAATGATCTGTATGAGGCCAGCGGTCTGACTAAGGAGCAGGCTGACAGACTTATAGAGTCGCAGATAAAGGATCGCATAAAGAAGGCAAATATTACGGTCACGAACATCACGGATGAGAATGACAGCACTAAGGTGACCGGCAAGACCGTTACCGTGATGTCAGGCGACCCTTATATAGTGGACAGGGTAGAGGCGAAGATATATGTGGGGGAAGGTGCCGACAAGGTATCTTTGGGGCGCAGCAATATGTACGCTACGGAGGTCGAGAGGACGACTACAGGTGGCGCAGCTGCAGGTACAGCCACCTCTACGATCAGCCCGTATGACAACAAGTGGCTTGTCATGGGCGGTCGTGTGGTCAGCTATTATGATACAGAGATAAGATCTCTCACGGATGCTAACGGTAATGAAACAAACTACAGAGTCGGCATCATACCGGTGGCATACTGGATGGAAAAATGGAAAGGTGATGACACTGACAGTACTCTGGAGGCAGCGATATACAACGGCAAGGTGATGGTGGGAGTGCTGGAGATCAGGTTCCCCTATGATGAGACTGATAAGAAATATCGGGATACAGGCTATATTACCGATTTCAGGAGGCTGAATGACAACAGCATAGCGACATCGGGGTACAGCATTGCAGACGGAGAGATATACGAGCTCCTTGCAGGCTTTGACAAGGGCAATGATACGAGTTCTCTCAGATCGATAGGTGTGATCAAGGCTGAGAATAAAAATATGGAGACGGCTACGTTCTCTCTGATAGATGATCTTAATGTTGAATACAGTATCGTGGATGCATATGAAGCAAGATATGAGCTTAACAGCGATAATTTCGGAGATCCAGGTGATACCCGTGGCATTGATAACTTTAAAGCCGATATGACTGGTGAAGGTGGAGTAGCTCCTGAGCCTAGAATATATACCGTAAATCAAGGCGATCTTGAGGGAACCTACAGCGACAGAGATACCAAGTCAGCTGACGTGAATGCGGCGAATGCGACGGATGCAGACGAGACAGTCATTGACACGGCTGACGACAGCGCAGCGACTGCGGCAGATTCGTCTGTGGATGAAACGACTGCGGCAGAGGGCGATGAAGCAGGCATAGCGGGTACTGACGGAGCAGAAGAGGGTACGTCTCCGGTCGATGCCTCTGCAGTGACCATTACCACCGCCCAGCAGACATTCCTCGCAAATATAGCAGCAGCACTTCAGAACGGTACGATCACTCTCCAGCAGGCAGCGGCACTTATAGGAGAGGCAGGCATAGCTCCCGAGCAGGTAGATGCATATACGGCAGGGACGGCTGTGATAGACGACGGTCCGGCAGTCACAGATACTGCACCGGAGGGAACGGCCGATCCTGCTATGGCAGGTCAGGTACCGGCTGCATCAGATCCCATAGCGGCTGCGTCTGTGACAGATCCTGTATCAGATCCGGCACTTATTGCTGCAGATCCTGCGGCAGTCATCACGGCGGATCCTGCGGCGGTGACTGAGCCTGCAGCCACAGCGGCGACCGATCCCGTGTCCGTGACAGGCATCCCTGCAGCTACCGGTCTTGACGGCAGTGAGCCTGCAGCGGATGTGTCCAGCTCCTATGTGGATGCGGCGCCTCCGGAGGAGAGTGCATATACAGGTGATGACAGCGGCAGCGGCGATATCGGCAGCGGTGACGGCGGCTCGGACGGCGGCAGCTCCGACAGCGGATCGGACAGCGGCAGTGATGACGGCGGCAGTGATGACGGCGGCAGCTCCGACAGCAGCGAAGGCGACAGTGAGTAAGGCTTCGGAGAGCGACTGATTTGCCTGCACTCACCGTATTCACACCTACATACAACAGGGCGGACAGGCTTGAGAGAGCTTATGAAAGCCTGAAGCAGCAGACAAATAAGGACTTTTGCTGGCTCATAGTAGATGACGGCTCCACGGATGATACCGCGGGAGCCGTCAGGGCCATGCAGGAGGACAAGCTGGTTGACATAAAATACATATACCGTGAGAACGGGGGAAAGATGAGGGCGCACAACACGGGAGTAATGGCCTGTGATACGCCTCTTTTTCTTTGCCTGGACTCTGACGATACCCTGACAGCTGCTGCAGTGGAGCAGATACTCCGTACATGGAAAGAAGCAGAGGGCAGGGATGAATATGCCGGGATAATAGCCTATAAAGGTGAGAAGATGGCTGCAGCCGCAGCAGAGGCCGGTGGTGACGGGGGTACGGAGTCGGGATATCCCGCAGGAGGTCAGGATATAGTCCCGATCTACGGCAATACCTTTCCCGATACGGGGGACTCTTCATTCAGAGAACTGTATCAAAAGGGCTT
>DNLO01000194.1:3050-6828 GCA_003488445.1 Lachnospiraceae bacterium
TTCCCGGAGATAGAGGGCGAAAAGTATGTGCCGGAGGATGTAATCTATGACAGGATAGACGAGGGGCATATATTCAGGGTGCTGCCGGAGATCCTCACGGTATGCGAGCTGGTGGAGGAGGGCTATACCGCGAGGGCGGAAGATCTCCGCCGCGAGGCACCCACAGGCTGGTATATCTACTATTATCAGAGAGCACTCTCCTGGCCCGCTTCACTCATGAAACTGAAATTCGCATCTCATTATCTGAGATTTCGAAGGATAGCAGACAGGAAGTATGTCAGGGAAATGAAACTGCCCCTGCATCTTGTGATAGCAGGAGCCCCGGGCTGTGCCCTGCTGGCTCTTCGCGGCAAGCTGTAGCGCCGCACCGGAGGAAACACCGATGGATAAGAAAGGAAAGCTGCAGGAAGGATATGTACGTCCCGAGGACAGTTCGTTCTCGAAGGGGACCAACAGGATCGTGACCGGTGCTTTCCTCTTGATGTCTTTTGTTGTGTTCCTCCCGATACTTCTCGTGTTTATCGTATCTTTCTCATCGGAGCAGAGCGTGACGGCTGTGGGCTACAGCTTCTTTCCACAGTCTCTTTCCACTGAAGCCTACAGATATCTCTTCCGGTCGGGCTCATATATCACGAGGGCTTTCTTCAATTCACTCTTCATCACAGCGGCGGGTACCCTGCTGGGTCTCGCACTGATGTGCCCGATGGCCTATGCCCTCTCCCGCAGGGAATTCCGCTATGGGAAGCAGCTTCTCGTATTCCTGATGATCCCGATGCTCTTCTCGGGCGGGCTCGTCTCCAGCTATATGGTGAACACACAGATACTCCATCTGAAGAACGACTATCTGTCGCTGATACTCCCGGGGCTCTGCTCCACCTGGTATATCCTCATACTGCGCAATTATTTCCGTACCGCCGTGCCGGAGTCTCTGACTGAGGCCGCGAAGCTGGACGGCTGCAGGCACCTTCAGATATTCGGCTATGTGGTGCTGCCTGTGGCGAAGCCGGCAGTGATGACGGTGATGATATTCCAGATGTTCGCATACTGGAACAGCTGGTATCCCTCGCTGCTGTATCTGGACAGCAACCACACGGAGCTGTATCCGCTGCAGTATGTGCTGGTGAACATGGAGAGGAGCATAGAAGCAATAACCAAGGATGCCCAGTATATGTCGGGGATGCAGGCCGTCAATCCGCCGTCAATGACCATAAGGATGGCGATGGTGGTGGTAGTCATACTGCCGGTGATGGTACTCTTCCCCTTCTTCAGGAAGTTCCTGAAGACAGGGATGACAGTAGGGGCAGTGAAGGGATAGGGTGGCCGGATGAAGAGAAGGATCGTAATATTACTGAATCTGATCCTCGTCGGCATACTTCTTAGCGGATGCGCGGACGGAGGAAGAGCAGACAGCGACGACTGTATAAGGCTTCGCTGGGTGACCTATGACAACGGCAGTGTGCCGCTGGATGCGAAGCAGGTGATAGAGGCGGCGAACAGGGTCTCTTCTGAGAAGATAGGCGTGACAGTGGACCTGGAGTTTCAGAGCAAGGAGAAGATCAACCTGATGATGGCATCGGGTGAATACTACGACATGGTCTTCACGAGCTCATGGCTCAATATGTACGACAAGAATGCCTCGGCAGGCCTTTATTACGATATCACGGATCTCGCAAAGAAGGAGACGCCCGGGCTCTACTCATCTGTCGGGAAATACTGGGACTGCGCCAGAGTGGACGGAAGGATATACGGTGTGCCCATACTCAAGGATATGGGGGCAGAGGACATGTACCGGCTCAACTCAGACTACTATGAAGGGGAAAAGGGGATGGAGATACCGGAGCGCATGAGCTTCGCGGATATAGAGCCGTATCTTGCCGCCTATAAGGAGGATCATCCGGACAGATATCCGCTCGCCATGGACAAGAGCGGACTTGCAGGATATCTGCACTTCCTCGAGTGTATAGTGACTCCCATCATAGTGATCCCCTATGACCAGGAGGGGGAGCCCAGGGCTATCCCTTTCTGGGAATGTGATGAGCTGATGGAAAGATACCGTCTGCTGCACAAGTGGTATCAGGCAGGCTATATCCATCCCGATGCCGCCACCATGGAATCTGCGGCGACGGACAGGAGCTATCCCG
This sequence comes from Lachnospiraceae bacterium, assembly GCA_003488445.1. Taxonomy (GTDB): domain Bacteria; phylum Bacillota; class Clostridia; order Lachnospirales; family Lachnospiraceae; genus NK4A144. The sequence continues at coordinate 5,192 of DNLO01000194.1, forward strand.
TGCGCGGAGGCGTGGCATGGAGAGGATATATGGGCTACTCCAATCCGGCGGACTGGGGATTCAATGTGAAGACATCCATATATGACGGTCCCTATATTTCCCGGACCAGCGAGCAGGGTGCCATGGTGGGGATCTGTGCGGGCTGCGATGAGGAGAGGGCCGTTGCCTGCCTCAGATATCTGGAACTCCTCAGTACGGACAGACGCTTCAGGGATATCCTGGGATACGGCATAGAGGGCATCCACTTCGAGTATCTGGATAACGGCACGGTGCTACGTCTCCCTGCAGGCACCGACAGATACAATACGAGGCTCTATCAGACAGGCTCCGTGGTCAATGCTTCCGTGGAGTCCGTGAGCCCCACCTTCCTGTCGGATCCCGACCAGTGGAAGGCAGTATATGAGGGCTATGATGAGTACGGGATATACAGCAGGACCGCGGGCTTCTCTTATGATCGGTCGAGAAAAGAGGATATAATCACGGCGCTCACAGCCATATACAGTGACTATGATGCGGAGCTCTGCACAGGGACCAGCGACCCGGACAGGGTGGTACCCGAGATAAGGAGCAGGATGGAAAAAGCGGGGATAAATGAGGTACTGGATGACATCAACGGAGAGCTCGCGGCCTATCTGGCAGACGGAGGGATGTGATATGAGAAGACGCGGCAGACGGGATATACACAGGGAAAACCGGGAGCTGATGCTCATGGCGCTGCCCGCAGTGGTATGGTACATACTCTTCTGCTACCTGCCCCTCTTCGGCGTGACCTTTGCCTTCAAGCGCTTCACTCCGATACCCGGGAGATCTCTCTTCGAGAACCTCTTCCTGAACAGCAAATGGGTGGGGACGGACAATTTCTCGTTCCTGATACGCTCCGGCCAGATGACTCAGATAATAGGCAATACCCTGTTCTACAATGTGATCTTCCTGATAGCGGGGATAGTGCTGCCGGTATTCCTTGCTGTGATACTGACGGAGATACACGGCAAGGCAGTGTCGGGTATCGTGCAGATGGTGACGGTGCTGCCCTACTTCCTGTCATGGGTCATAGTGGGCTATTGTCTGTACGGATTCCTGGCGACCAACGAGGGTCAGGTCAACCACCTGCTCCGACTCTTCGGGGCGGAGGCGGTGCAATGGTATCAGTCGCCGCAGTACTGGAGAGGAATCCTGATAGTGACTCAGCTGTGGAAGACCACCGGATACTCCATGGTCATATATCTGTGCGCCATAACGGCCATAGACAGATCCCTCTACGAGAGCGCCACATTGGACGGAGCGGGATTCTGGAGCAAGGTGAGATATGTCACGCTGCCTCAGCTGCAGCCTACCATATCCATCATCTTCATACTGAACGTGGGCAGCATACTTTCGTCGGATTTCGGTCTCTTCTATCAGGTGCCTCTGGACTCGAACTCGCTCCAGAGCGTCACCCAGACTCTGGATGTCTATGTGTACAAGGCTCTGATGCAGCAGGCAAACTTCAGCTATTCCGCTGCGGCATCCTTCCTTCAGAGTGCCGTAGGATGCATCCTGCTGATAGCAGCGAACACGATCGTAAAGAAGATCGACAGCGACAGCGGACTGTAGGGCTTGATGCCCTTTGGCTGGTTTTGAGCGCCTGCCAGCAAAGA
>DNLO01000177.1 GCA_003488445.1 Lachnospiraceae bacterium
CCCTTAAGGTCAGTCACGACACCCTTCACATGATCGAGAACACTGTTGGTGCTCTGAACGATATGACCGAACTCATCCTTGCGTCCGTCGTATCCGGTGATCTCATGGAACTCACCGTCTGCAAACTTCTCGAGAGCCTCGTTAATGGCTGTGATGGGCTTTACGAAGGAATTGGCAATGATCATGACCAAGATGACCGAGAGCACAAGGAGCACAACACCTACCGCTGCGATGATGATGGCACTCTGCCTTGCGTGCGCGGTAACCTCATTCTTGTTGATGGAAGCCACGACTGTCCAGCCTGTCTCGGGCTCCTTCACAAAGGCCATCAGCTTGTTGACACCAGCTCTGTTCACCTCATAGGTGCCCTCGCTCGTGCCGGCAGTCATGAAGGTTGAAGTAGCAAAATTCTCCTCGGTCTCCGGCTCTATCTCATACTGTGAATGAGCTATAAGATCACCGTCTGTATCAACTATGAAAGCCTCATAGCCTGACTCAGCCAGGAAATCATGGAAAGCAGACAGATTGTAGTTCCTCTGTACTGTTCCAACGGGTGAACCCGAAGTGCCCACGACAGGTGTACAGATGGAGGTGATCCTGGAACCTGTAGACTTACTTACGATAAGGTCTGATACATTTGTCTTGCCTGCCATGGCATTCTTGAAGTAATCTCTCTCTGCCACATCCACGCAGTCACCCTTGGTGCGCACCTGCTGCATGCCCTCGGTGTTTGCGATGGCTATGGAATTGCCGTCACCGAAATACCCCTCATCGACAGACTTGATATAAGCAAGCATCATATCAGCATCGGGAGCATCGGGATTGCCCTCCAGAAATGCGACTGTTGCGGGAGCATTGGCCACAGCTACCGTCGCCGCCATGCTTTTGTTCAAAAGTCCGGAGAACTCCGACTCTATCTGACGGCACGTGACCATATTCTGGCTCTCCGCGTCCTCGATAGCCTTGCTCATGATAGAGTTGTAGCTGATGATGAGCAGTACCACTCCCAAAACTATGAGGGGTACCAGTGACATGATAAGCAACTGCACTTTGACCTTGAATCTTGACATAAGATCTTACCTTTACCTTTCTCCACTACGGTTTTGTTTTGTCTTTGTTAAAGACTAAAAAATTATACTACTATTAGTTCTGTGTGTAAAGTCGGGCTAAACCTGCGATTGCCCTAAACCTGCCGTTGTTTGACAACTATCCTGCAAATGGTGATAATCAGTAGAAAGATCACGGAATCTGCGGCGGAATAATGGTCTGCTTCAGCCACTTATCAGGGAGAGCGCGTATGAAATATCAGAGCACCAGAGACAATTCAATAAGCCTTACTGCTTCAGAAGCGATACTTAAGGGCCTGTCCGATGACGGAGGACTGTTCGTACCGGAGTCGATCCCCTCTTTTTCCAAATCCTTTTCAGAGCTCGCTGAGCTTGATTACAGGGAGCTTGCTTATGAAGTAATGAAGCCATATCTTGACGACTTTACAAAGGAGGAGCTGAAAAGCTGCATAAGCAAGGCTTACGGCGATAATTTCGATGTTCCCGAGACCGCTCCCATAAGCTATGCCGACGGCAGATATTATCTGGAGCTCTATCACGGGCCGACGATTGCCTTCAAGGACATGGCTCTGCAGATACTACCCCACCTTCTGACAACAGCCGCCAAGAAGCACGATATAAAAGAAGAGATAGTGATACTGACAGCCACCTCGGGAGATACCGGAAAGGCCGCCATGGCAGGCTTTGCGGATGTGCCGGGTACTCGCATCATGGTCTTCTTCCCTCACGGCGGAGTATCCGATGTGCAGAGGCTCCAGATGGTGACACAGCGGGGGTGCAACGTATCCGCCGTCAGCGTGGACGGCAACTTTGACGACTGTCAGACAGGCGTCAAGAAATTATTCAATGATGAGTCTTTCAGGCAGGAGCTCCTTAATAAGGGATTCCGTTTCTCGAGTGCCAACTCCATCAACATAGGAAGACTGGTGCCCCAGATCGTATACTATGTATATGCCTACTGTACTCTCCTCAGAGAAGACAGGATAAAGGAAGGTGAAAGGATCAACATCTGTGTGCCCACGGGGAATTTCGGAAACATCCTGGCGGCGTATCTTGCCATGCACATGGGACTTCCCGTAGACAGGCTGATCTGCGCTTCGAATATGAACAATGTGCTCACCGACTTTTTCGAGAAAGGGACCTATGACAGGAACCGCCCTTTCCACCTGACGATGAGCCCCTCAATGGATATACTGATATCCAGCAATCTCGAGCGTCTCATATACTTCATCTGCGGACGGGACGCCGCAAAGACAAAGAACTATATGGATCAGCTGACTTCCGAGGGAAAATATACTCTCACAGATGATATGAAGAAAGGCCTCTCCTGCTTCGAAGCGGGCTATGCTTCCGAGGAGGCTACTCTGGCAGAGATAAAGAGGATATATGACGACACAGGCTACGTGATAGATACACATACCGCAGTGGCTTCCGCTGTGTGCCGTGATCTTGCCTCAAGAGGAAAATTTGATGAAAAGACCCCTGTGGTCATAGCCTCCACCGCTTCTCCGTACAAGTTCTCAAGGAGCATAGTGAATGCCATATCCGGGGATGCAAAGAACAGCTCCAGGACCGATCTCGAGATGATAGACGAGCTGGATAAGATACTCGGAACAGAGGATATCTCAGGTGAGCCTAAAGCAATACAGGACATCCGCACTGCGGACATCCTGCACGATAAGCATATTAAGATAGATGAGATGAAGCAGACCGTAGCTGACTTCCTGAAATAAGGGCACTACTCGGACTTCTCTCTGACCACGCGCTCCACGACCGAGGTGATCTGCTCCAGAGAAGCCGGCTTCTGAAGGAAGTCCCTTGCTCCGGTCTTGACGGCCTCTCTGATGTGCATCTGCGTGCCCACAGAAGACACCATGACAGCCACAGCAGCCGAGTCGAACTCCATTATCTCCTTCAGAGCAGTGATCCCGTCTTTTACGGGCATTACCACATCGAGAAGCACGATATCAGGCTTCTCTGCCTTATAGGTATCCACTGCCGCCTGCCCGTCAGAGACCTGTATCACATTGTCCACGCCGCATTTCTTAAGGACATTGATAAGGTTCTTTCTTGCGAGCATGGAATCGTCACATATCATGACTTTTAAATCTTTTGCTTTCATGCGATATAGTATATACTAAATTCAAAATTTTTCAACTACCGGGAGTAGAAATGAGTAACATGGGAAATATGGATGCTTTCGTAAATTCAATGATATTTCTGGGTGGAGGCTATCTCCTTTTTGCCGCATACCGCATGAGATTCAAAGGGGATGTCCCCAGATCCTTCCTGAGCCGTGATCTGAACTGGGAGACAGCAAGAGACAAGGAAAGCTATATCAGATATATGCTCCCTGCCAACATCATAATGGGGATCCTGATGATAATACTGGGACTCTGTCTCACCTTTGAAGAAAAACTGGCTATCACAGGCACTAAAGAAATGTTCCTTATACTCGCGGCCTTTATCCTGGTGCTTGTCTACGGCATCATCGCCATGCATATGCAGACGAAATATCTGAGATAGGCTACTCTCTCGACTCCATCGGAATATA
>DNLO01000220.1 GCA_003488445.1 Lachnospiraceae bacterium
CGCTACATCGGCAGACTGGCATTTCCGATCTACTGTTTTCTTATAGTCGAAGGATTCATCCATACCAGAAATGTAATGAAATATATGGCGAGACTGCTGGTGTTCGGCATAGTGTCGGAGATACCCTTTGACCTGGCTTTCTTCGAAGAGATCAGTTACCCCGGGTATCAGAATGTGTTCTGGACACTGCTTTTGGGACTCATGTCGATCTACCTGATGAGCCTGGTTAAAATTGAGGACATAAGACTCCGGCTGCCGCTTCAGATGCTGATCTGTGTGCCGTTTGCACTGATAGGGCAGCTTGCTCATACGGATTACAGATGGATAGGTGTGGTCCTGATCAGCGGAATGTATCTTTTCAGGAGTGTGGAGGTGCTCCGCATCGCAACGGCAGGCATAGTCTTCCTTCCGGTTTTCATCAACGATATCGAATATTTCGGGATGCTTTCATTTATACCGATGCATTTCTATAATGGAAAGAGAGGAAGGACGGGAAAGATCCTCCAGTGGGGATTTTATCTGTTCTATCCGGTGCATTTGCTGACATTGGCTTTTATAAGAGACAGGATGATGAGGTGATAGCCTGATGGATATATGGGGACATTTAAGGACGGTCACGGAACACAGGATGCTGGTTATGAAGTACTGCTTCAAATGCGGGCTTTACTTTCAGGGGCTGACTCATGACCTGTCAAAGTATTCACCGGTGGAGTTCATAAACGGCTGCATGTATTATCAGGGCTATCGCAGCCCGAACAACGAGGAGAGAGAGCACAAGGGCTATTCCGAATCGTGGATGCATCACAAGGGCAGGAACAGACATCATTATGAGTATTGGACGGACTACTGTGCCGAGGCCCGCCCGGACAGCGGCACGGGAGGTATTATAGCCGTTAAGATGCCGAAGAGATATTTTGTGGAGATGATATGCGACAGAGTGGCGGCATCCAGGATATACAACAAGGACCATTACACTGATGACATGCCACTGAAGTATTTCGAGCACTCAATGGACAGGATCTTCATGAATGAGGATACGAAGAAGGAGCTGCATGCTTTCCTGAAGATGATAGCCGTGTTCGGCGAGGAGAAGACCTTCAGGTTCATAAGGGAAAGATATCTGAAGGATGCATGAGCTGCCGGCTGTAGAGGATCTGATAAGGACGCTGGATGAGGAGTCCGAAAAGAGGGATATCCGGAAGATCACCGGCATCCATCTGGTGATAGGAGAGCTGTCCTCGTATGTGGGAGAATGTATCGAGACCTACTTCGACCTCCTTGGCGGAGGTCACAGCTGCGAGGGAGCAAAGCTGTATTTCAGACGTGTACCCGCAAGATTCAGGTGCACATCCTGCGGCCATGAGTTCGACCATGACAGGGACTTCTCCTGTCCGGTGTGCAAAGGGGATTCGAAGCTCATCCCCGGTACCGGGAAGGAGTTCATGATAGAGTCCATAGATACCGAATAGTTAAACTATGCAACACATATATATTACAGCGTGATAGCGGCGTAAAAAAGGAGAGGGATATGAGCAGACTGGAAGAGGCGAGAAAGGAATTCGCAGCGGATAAATATGCCACCGAGCTGACCGGAGCGGTGATAGAGGAGACGGCGGAAGATTATGCGAAGTGCAGCATGAAGCTGGAGGCGCGTCACAGGAATGCCTATGGAGGCATAATGGGCGGCGCTATCTATACTCTTGCGGACTTTGCCTTTGCAGTGGCATCGAACTTCGGCAAGGAGATGGCTACGGTGAGCCTCGTGGGTGAAGCATCCTTCCTCTCCATGTCAAAGGGCAGTGTGCTCTATGCTGAGGCGAAGCTCATCAAGGACGGCAGGACCAACTGCTTTTACGATGTATATATCACGGATGATCTCGGTAAGGATATCGCGGTGGTCTCATTTACGGGAGCTCATATCCCGCGCCGCAGCTGAGTATATGACCATCAGGGAGCAGTGGCATGGAATTCAACGGGATAAAAAAAGTACATGAGGGAAAGTTCATAACCAGATATGATGTGTCATATACCACCGCCGGCGGACATGAAAAGGTGTATGAGATGATAAGCCGGAATAAGGATATGCGCACCCTTGGGGATCTGAACAATCAGAAGATCGATGCCGTGGTAATGGCTATATATGACGAAAGACATGAGAAGATCCTCATCAATAAGGAGTTCAGGCTCGCCGGAGGCTGCCATGTCTACAACTTCCCTGCAGGTCTTATAGACCCCGGAGAGACACCTGAGGAAGCTGCGAGGAGAGAGCTTAAGGAGGAGACCGGCCTCACCCTTGTCAGCGTGGATGATGTGATAGGAGAGAGCTACTCTGCAATAGGATTTTCCAACGAGAAGAACATCACCATAGTAGGTACGGCAAAGGGAGAGATACGCAAGGATAACGACTCCGAATACGAGGAGATAGAACCGGGCTGGTACACCAGGAAAGAGGTGGCGGAGCTTTTGAAGAAATACCCCTTCGCCGGGCGTACACAGGCCTTCTGCTACATGTTCAGCAGGGAAAGATAAAAAGATCCCCGGGATATCCCGGGGATCTCGTCATGAATAGATATAGGATCAGTAATTCTCGGCCTTGACCTGGAAATAGCTCTGAGGGTGGTTGCAAACCGGGCATTCCTCGGGAGCAGTGGGGCCTACCACTATGTGACCGCAGTTCGCACACTGCCATACGGCATCACCGTCTTTTGAGAACACCAGCTTGTCTTCGATATTCTTCAGGAGCTTCCTGTAGCGCTCTTCGTGCTCCTTCTCTATGGCAGCCACCTGCTCGAAGAGCTCTGCGATATCATCAAAGCCTTCTTCGCGGGCAGTCTTTGCGAACGAAGGATACATTTCCTTCCACTCATGAGCTTCGCCGTCTGCGGCATCCTTCAGATTCTGTACGGTGTCACCTATGCCGGTGAGGATCTTGTACCAGAGCTTTGCGTGCTCCTTCTCGTTCTCGGCTGTCTCCATGAATATATTGCTTATCTGTACATAGCCGTCCTTTTTTGCCTTGGAAGCGAAATAGGTGTATTTGTTGCGTGCCTGTGATTCACCTGCGAAGGCTTCCTGCAGGTTCTTTTCAGTCTGAGTACCCTTCAGTTCGGGTCTGGTATTGAGATTTGCCATTGTATTTCTCCTTTCGAAATGACGTATTGTGATGCACTGTATCTGCATCCTGCATGGTATTTAGTATATCACTGCGAAAGGGATGCTGCGAGTATATGTATACTTCCTTTTTTTTACATTATGTTGTAGACTTTAATGGTGTTTTTTGCAGTGTTCATGATCGGGAGAGGATATGGCAGCAGGCTCGTCTTTTGGCAGGAACTTCATAGTGACGACCTTCGGGGAATCCCACGGTGAGGCTTTGGGATGCGTCATAGACGGGTGCCCGGCGGGGCTTGCCCTTACGGCAGAGGATATACGGCCCTATATGGAAAGGCGAAGACCCGGACAGTCCGAGTTTACGACGAAGCGGAATGAAGCCGACGAGGTGGAGATCCTGTCGGGAGTATTCGAGGGAGTGACCGAGGGAACGCCCATAGCTCTTCTTATCAGGAACAGGGACCAGCACTCAAAAGACTACAGCGAGATAGCGTCATACTACAGACCCGGACATGCTGACTATACCTTTGACCGCAAGTTCGGCTTCAGGGACTACAGAGGCGGCGGAAGATCTTCAGGCAGAGAGACTGTGGCCAGAGTGGCTGCGGGTGCTGTGGCAGCGAAGCTTCTGTCCGAATTCGGGATCAGTGCTTTTGCTTATACGAGATCCATAGGCGACATAGAGATATCCTCCTTAGACAGGGAGGAGACCAACGAGCTCAATATGCCGGATCACAAGGCGTATCTCGCGGCTTGCGACTATCTTAGAGGTGTTGCAGAGCGCGGTGACTCGGCGGGGGGCGTGATAGAGTGTGTTATATCCGGGGTGCCTGCGGGGCTGGGAGATCCGGTCTTCGACAAGCTCTCGGCAAGACTTGCATATGCCGTGATGTCCATAGGTGCGGTGAAGGGATTCGAGATCGGGGACGGATTCGGTGCATCAAAGAGCACGGGTCTTTCAAACAATGACCCCTTCGTCATCTCCGGGGATAAGGTGGTCAAGGAGAGCAATCATTCGGGCGGGATACTCGGCGGCATATCCGACGGAGACGACATAGTGTTCAGATGCGGAGTGAAGCCCACGGCATCCATATCGGCTGACCAGAAGACGGTCACGAGGGATGGCAGGACCATAGATATCAATATCAGGGGAAGACATGATCCGGTGATAGTGCCCAGAGCTGTAGTGGTAGTGGAGGCTATGGCCGCCATCACGGTGGCGGATGCTCTGCTGTCCGACAGCGTGGACAGGATAGATATGATGAAACAGATAAGGAGGACAGGCAATGGCTCCTAAGAAAAAAGCAAGATACGTAGTCTATGCCGCAGGCTATACCAGGGACGAGACACATGGTCTTCGGATCTATGATTATGATCATGATAAGGGACGCATAGCGTTCAGGGAGAAGATAGAGATATCCAATCCCTCCTATGTCTCCATATCCCACGACGGGAGGTTCCTGTATTCCATCACGGATGACGGAGTACATGCTTACCGCATAGAAGAGGACGGATCGCTGACATACCTGAACAGGTCCGGGATACACGGCATGAGAGGCTGCTACATATCCACCGACTATGAGAACAAGTTTCTGTTTGTGGCGGGCTATCATGACGGGAAGGTCACGGTACTTTCGCTGAAGAGTGACGGATCCATCAATAAGATCTGCGAGGAGATCTACCACAAGGGCTTCGGGTCTGTGGGAGAGAGAAACTTCCTGCCGCATATAGACTGTGTGAAGATGACGAGAGACAACAAATATCTCTGTGCTACGGATGTGGGCATGGACCATGTCAGGGTGTATAAGCTGGATCACAAGACCGGCAAGCTGACTCTCGCGGACATCATCAGATCCGAGATAGATTCCGCACCGCATCAGATCAAGTTCTCTCTGGACGGGAAGTTTGCATACATCATACATGAGATCAAAAACATCATAGATGTGTATACGTATAAGGACGTGGACGGCACACCGGATTTCGAGAAGATACAGACGGTAAGCACGGTGAACGACTACCATGCCGGCAACTCGGCAGCATATGCCATACAGCTGTCTGCCGACGGCAGGCATGTATACTGCAGCAATGCGGGCGACAATTCCGTATCGGCTTTTGACAGAGATGAGAAGACGGGCATGCTGACGAAGCTTTTCACGCTTCCCATTTCAGGCGACTTCCCCAAGGATATCGCCATATCGGATGATGACAGATTCCTGCTTTCCATCAATAACGAATCAAGCACCATTACTTTCTTCAAGATAGATCTGAAGGCAAAGACACTGATAATGAACGGACCGATGGAGAAGTTCCATTCGGGAAACTGCATTATAATACATAAGCTCGTATAACGATACGGAGGGACATTATGAACGACATTTTATCTGGCATCTTAAACGTACTTCTTATTGCAGTGATCTGCATAGCTGCTATATTCGTACTGGCTGTGGTGATAACGGTGATCCACGAGAAGAGGAGGAAGGCTTCGGGAAAGAAGCGCAGGGAGAATTCGATCTGGGAGGACAGGAAAAGGAACTGCTTCGGGCTGCCCTGGAGCTTCACCAAATATGCACTCGATGATCAGAGATTCTATCTTGAAAGAGGTTTCCTTAGCACCAGATATGACGAGGTCAGGCTCTACCGCATGACAGACGTGGTGCTCACAAGGACTCTGTTTCAGAAGATCTTCGGTATAGGCACGCTGAAGATCGATTCATCCGACAAGAGTCTCGGCAATTTCATGATCGAGAATATCAAGGATTCGGAGAAGACCAAGGAGCTTTTCTCACGTAAGATAGAGCAGGAGAGAAAGGCAAACAGAGTCTACACAAGAGAGAGTATAGGCTCGGACGAAGACTACGATGGCGACGGCATAGATGATGGAGAGATCAACAGCTGATGACAAGGGATGAGTTCAGGAAACTCACATCCGGGGGAGTGATCCTGCTTGACGGGGCGACGGGCACCAATCTTCAGAAGAAGGGACTGGTGAACGGTGTCTGTCCCGACGAGTGGGTGCTCGAACACCCGGATGTCATAAAAGAGCTGCAGAGAGCATATCTGGAGGCGGGGAGCAGGATACTGTACTCGCCTACTTTTTCGTGTAACAAAGTAAAGCTTGATGAATTCGGGCTTTATGACAGGATAGCCGGGATGAATAAGGCCCTTGTAGGTCTTTCGAGATCCGTTACGGAAGAGTTTGCGAAGGATCATCCGGATGCTCCTGCCTGCTATGTCGCGGGCAATATCTCGATGACGGGCATACAGGTGGAGCCTGTAGGTCCCATGGGCTTTGAGGAGCTGGTGGATATCTACAAGGAGCAGATAGGATATTTAAGAGACGGCGGTGCCGATCTCATAGTCGTAGAGACCATGATGAGCCTTCAGGAGACAAGGGCTGCCGTCATAGCCTGCAGGGAGGTATGCGACCTTCCGATCATGGCTACGATGACATTTGAAGCAGACGGCAGGACATTGTACGGTACAGATCCCGTCACTGCGCTAATCACCTTGCAGGCTCTGGGAGCTGATGCCTTCGGAGCCAACTGCTCCACGGGTCCGGACAAGATGATACCCATCATAGAGAAACTCGCTGAAAGAGCCGAGATCCCCATTATCTGCAAGCCCAATGCGGGTCTTCCGAAGCTCGCTGATGACGGCAGTACTGTTTACGACATGCTTCCCGAAGACTTCGGGGCAGGTCTTGAAAAGATAATCAATGCCGGAGCGGGCATAGTGGGAGGATGCTGCGGCTCGGCACCGGAATATATCGCTGCGATACCGAAGGGCATGAAGCCCGGGGTAAGGGATGTGGTAAAGAGGCGGAGACTGTCTTCCGAGAGAAAGAGCCTTGAGTTCGATCTGGACGGCAGATTCCATATCATCGGAGAAAGGATCAATCCCACAGGCAAGAAGAAGCTTCAGGCAGAGCTTCGGGAGGGCTCCTTTGATCTGGTGACTTCCTTTGCGGAGGAGCAGGAGGAAAAGGGAGCGGACATACTGGATATCAATATGGGCATGAGCGGTGTGGACGAGAAAGAGATGATGCTCAGGGCCATAGATACCGTGACACAGGTCACATCACTCCCTCTCTGTATAGATACGAGCTATCCGGAGATAATGGAGGCAGCGCTTCGAAGGTACCCCGGACGGGCACTCATCAATTCCATATCTGCAGAGTCCGACCGCTGTGACCGTATGCTTGAGACAGCAAGGAAATACGGAGCGATGTTTATCCTCCTTCCCGTGGGGGATGAGGGTCTCCCCAAGGATATGGAGGAGAAGAAGAGGAATATAGATATCGTACTGGAGAAGGCCTTTGCAAAAGGCTTCACCAAAGAAGACATCATAGTGGACGGGCTCGTGGGCACAGTCGGTGCCATCAAGGAGGCCGCTATTGAGACTCTGGCGACCATAGAGTACTGCCACAGCATGGGACTTGCGACCACCTGCGGCCTGTCAAACATATCCTTCGGTCTGCCGGAGCGGATAAACGTCAATTCGGCTTTTCTTTCGATGGCGATAAAATCACACCTCACTTCTGCGATAATGAATCCCAATCAGGATGTGATGGTAAGGACGGCGCTCTCAGCCGATCTTCTGATGAACCATCCCGAAGCGGATATAAGGTACAT
>DNLO01000110.1:0-1693 GCA_003488445.1 Lachnospiraceae bacterium
AAAATAACAGGCAGGTGCATATACCATGGACAGTACCGAAAAAACATCACCGATGATCAAAGTCGCCACTTTCATAGTGGACAGACGCAATCTCTTTTTCCTGCTCTTTGCCATAGCGATAGTCTTCTCTCTCATCTCTGCCAAATGGGTCAGTGTGGAGGACTCTCTTCCCGCCTATCTTTCCGAAGATACGGAGACCAGGAAGGGACTGGATCTCATGGAAAAGGAATTCATCACCTACGGCAGTGCCAAGGTGATGGTAACCAATATAGACTATGCCAAGGCTGATGAGCTCGCAGAAGAGATAAAGAACAGATCCGATGTATCAATGCTGGAGTTCGACAATACCGACAGCCATTACAACAACTTCTCCGCTCTTTATAACATCACGTTCATATATAAGGAAGACGATGAACGCGCCCTGTCCGCTCTGGCTGAGATAAAGGAGATGCTATCAGACTACGACCTGTATGTATCCACCTCCATGGGCAACCAGACTGCTGATATCATCAACAGCGAGATGGTCGTGGTCAAGATACTGGTGGCGATCGTCGTCGTGACCGTACTGCTTCTCACGTCGCAGACCTGGGCCGAGGTGCCTGTGCTGCTCCTTACATTCGGTGCCTCCGCACTGATAGCCTCCGGTACGAACTTTATGCTTGGCACCATATCCTTCGTCTCCAACTCGGTGACGATAGTTCTTCAGCTCGCACTTTCCGTGGACTATGCGGTCATCTTCTGTAACAGATACAAGGAAGAGCACGAGACACTGCCCATAAGGGAGGCGGATATCATCGCTCTGAGCAAAGCCATAACTGAGATATTCGCTTCTTCGCTGACTACCATTGGCGGCCTCATAGCCATGCTGTTCATGCAGTACGGCATAGGACCCGACATGGCCGTATGCCTGATCAAAGCCATCCTGTTCTCGTTGCTGTCGGTCTTCACACTTATGCCGGGCCTGCTCATGATCTTCGGGCCCTGGATGGACAAGACCAAACACAAAAGCTTCATACCCAAGATCCCCTTCGTCGGCAAGTATGCATATGCGACCCGTTTCATAATACCTCCGCTCTTTGCGGCCCTGATCATAGCCGCTCTCTTTATATCGAACAAGTGCCCCTATGTGTACGGCTACTCCACTCTCACCACTCCGGTGAAGAACGAGATACAGATAGCCGATGAGATGATCACCGAGACCTTCGGTGAGGAAAACCTCGCAGCTCTCATAGTGCCGAGAGTGAACTACGAGACAGAGTCAAGGCTGATCAAGGATCTGGAGAGCCGCGATGAAGTAGACCGGATAGTGGCTCTCGCCAGCACAGAGGCAATGGACGGCTATATGCTCACCGACAAGATCACCGCCAGACAGTTCTCCGAGCTCATGGGTGTGGATTATGAAGTGGCGGAGCTGCTCTACACAGCCTATGCGGTGAACGACGAGAACTACGCAAAGCTGATAAACGGTTCATCCACCTACGCCATCCCCCTCATAGATGTGATCATGTTCCTGTATGACGAGGTGGAGGAAGGCTATGTGGAGCTCGATGATGACCTGATGGATACGCTCACCGAAGCACACGATGCCATGCAGATAGCCAAGGATCAGCTTCAGAGCGACAACTATTCCCGTATGCTGGTCTACCTCGATCTGCCGGAGGAGGGTGACGAAACCTTTGACTTCCTCGACGAG
>DNLO01000110.1:1853-4163 GCA_003488445.1 Lachnospiraceae bacterium
CAGTCGTGAGCTGGGTCTCCATACTGGCAGTCCTGGCAGTCCTGCTCTTCACCTTCATGTCTGTAGGCATGCCTATACTTCTGATACTGGTGATACAGGGATCCATATGGATCAACTTCTCCTTCCCTACCCTGATGCACCAGAATCTCTTCTTCATGGGCTACCTGATAGTCAGCTCCATCCAGATGGGTGCGAATATCGACTACGCCATAGTCATCTCCGGCCGATTCATGGAGCTCAAGGATCAAATGTCCAAGAAGGATGCGATCATAGAGACGATGAACTTTGCATTTCCCACGATAGTGACCTCCGGCTCCATGCTGGCACTGGCGGGCATACTCATAGGCAGGCTCACCTCCGATCCCACCATCTGCGGCATCGGCCAGTGTCTTGGACGCGGAACCATCATTTCCATAATACTCGTTATGTTCGTACTTCCGCAGATACTGCTCCTCGGTGAGCACATCATAGACAAGAGCTCCTTCCAGGTCTCCGTACCTCTGAAGATAAACAGGGAATCCGGTCTCATACGTCTGGACGGCGTGGTGCAGGGCACCCTCAACGGACGCTTCGTCGGAGAGATGCACGGCATCCTCCGGGGCGATGCGAACATACTGCTCACCATGGGCACCATGCAGAAGGCAGAAGAGTCCGAAGAGACTGCACTGCTTGAGGAGAACGACTCGGAGTCTGATACGGTGGATGTATCTGCCGATATACGTGATGCCGCACCTCCTGAAAAGAGCGGGGATACCCCCGACGGACCGTCACCTGACGGGTCATCTGATGATGAGACACCAAAGAAGGACGGATCCGGTGACAAGGGAGGTGATGACGATGAGAAATGATAAAAGATCCCGCTTCATCAGCTCACATATCTGCGCAGGTCTGTCAGTCCTTATGCTCGCAAACAGCCTGTGCACCGCCACAGTGTATGCCGATCCTCTGAACATGCTCGGGATCTACGCCGGAGAAGCTCTTGCCATACGAGGGGGATCCACCGGGACAGCTCTCCCTCTGGACCGTCTCTCGGTAAATGAGATATCTGTCAATTCAACGAGTGAGAACACCGTGATAAAGATAAACGGTGCACCCGATCTGCTGAAGCTTGCAGAGAACGCAAGGCTTGATTCCTATACCAAAGACAAGACCTTCGTCCTGACAAATGATATAGATCTCTCTGCTTATCCCACCTTTACCGCTATTCCCGGCTTCTCGGGCCTCTTCGACGGAGGCGGGCACAGGATCAGCGGTCTGAAGTACGGCAGCGACGGCTATGTGTCGGGTCTCTTCCGCTATGTCCGCCAGGGAGCCGTGATCAGGGATCTCACTGTCCAGGGCAGCATCACGGCAGTGGATGAAGAAAAGATAACAGGAGGTATATGCGGAATAAACGAGGGCATCATCTCCGACTGTACCTTCGAAGGCTCCGTGAACGGCAAGACCATCACGGGAGGCATAGCAGCTGTCAATGAAGTTCCCGGTACCATCATGGCCTGCTCCAACAAGGCCGCAGTCTCCGGCTACTACTATACCGGCGGCGTGACAGGCAAGAACTACGGAGTGGTGGCCTACTCCCGGAATCACGGTGCGATAAACAACACCACCGAGTGGGTGGAGGGCTCGGATGCCATGGATCCCGGCAGCGATATAGTCTCCTCCATACTCTCAGGCGGTCTAAAGAAGGACAACGACGAGAGCATCAGGACCAACAACGGCGTGGATACCGGAGGTATTGCAGGCTATTCCTCGGGTGCCATATATCAGTGCGACAACAAAGCAAGCGTAGGGTACGAGCATACCGGCTACAATGTAGGCGGCATCGTCGGCAGGCAGGCCGGCTTCGTCTCCTTCTGCAACAACCAGGGTACCGTATACGGGCGTAAGGATGTAGGCGGCATAGTCGGACAGATGGAGCCCCATCTCACTCTCTCCGAGCTGGAGTCCCTGCCCGAGGCCGTGGACCGCCTCCACGATCTCGTGGACACCTCCATAGACGACATGGACTCCTCCGTAGGGGTGATAAGCGACGACGTGAAGCTGCTCTCCGCCTATGCCGACAATGCGGTGTCTTCCGGAGACGCTGTGATGACCTCCGGCAGGAACTATCTCAATCAGGTCTCCGATGCCGCGAACTCCCTCAAAGCCAGAGTGGACTACCTCTCGGACAAGATGCCGAAGATGTTCGAATACCTCGACAGCACCAACGATCACCTGGAAGATACCGAGGACGATATGAAAAAACTGATAGACGATGCGGATGTATATAAGAGGGTGACAGCCTCCGCAAACAAGGTGAAAAATATCAAG
>DNLO01000227.1 GCA_003488445.1 Lachnospiraceae bacterium
AGCTGTACTATCTGCATACCGTCTATTCTCCGTCGTTACCGCCGGACGATGTGGCGCCCGCGATAGATCTGCCCAAAGCCTTTCCGGCCGCTGCAGTGCCGCCGGATGCATACGTGACTGCCGCATTGGCCGCCTTCTTCGCGGCATCTGAAGCAAACCTCGCTATGAACTGCGACTGTCTGAGAAGCTGCGAGGTCTCCGGACTGAAGATGTCCAGGATGATATACTGGCTCTGCCACGCTCCCAAAAGTCCGAAGGCCGTGATCACCATCTTGAGTATCCAGCCGGTCAGCGGATTGAAATCAGTCCCGAAGCTTATATCCCCGGTGATACCTATGCTGGTCAGCAGGACACAGTACGTCCGCATTACGAGTATCGGACCGAAGGTCGCAAAAGAAAACCCTGCGAAAAGTCTGGTCCAGCTGCGAAACTTCGCTCCGTCATCCAGAGGGATGGCCGATACGAACCAGGGGCTGGTAAGGAAAAGTACCGTGACCATGAGCGCCCTCATCACAGCCTGCATAACAATGGTTATCATCACAAATATCATGAAGAGACATACGATATAGGCATAGATATAGTTTATATCACGCCAGTTGATATACTCTCTCACGGAGCCCTGCGCAAACATCCTGCCCGATGAGCATATCTGCTTTGCCGATTCCGACTTCCATTCGTCTCCCACGGTAAGGACAAAAACCACATCCGCTATACGCTGATCCTCGTTCCCTCCCGCTGTGGTGATGATCTTGGTGACAGCTGCCCCGAGCTTCATCACAGCCAGGCAGGACATGGGTATCATGAAGAAAGAGAGCATCGCCTGAAATGCCGTACGGATCACGGCGCTCACGGGTCTTCTCATCTCTCCCAGAGCATCTCCCATCGATCTGATCACTGCGATTATCGTAAAGAAGAAGCACAGGACCGATGCAGCCAGCATCATGTACCAGTAGGCATTCTGTATACTGCTTCCCGTGAATACCGCCGTCATGAAGTCTGCCTTGCCTACCACATTGCCCGCAGCGTCGCTCACATAGATATCCTGCGTGCCTGCGAAGAGATCGAAGGACTGCTCCAGTACCCAGATCAGGTTCAGCATGCTGATATACAGAGAGTAGATCAGCTCCATGAAAGGCTCGAGGATAAGAGACAGCGCAAACTCTACGGTGTCCCAGAAGATCGAGGTCACGATATCCACTATCTCATTATTGGCCACGGACTCCATGATGCTCCTCATCATGGATGAAAAGCTCAGTACAGCAGGATACACCCTATACCACCTTCACCTTTGTCTTCATTCTTATCAGATATACCACTACACCTGCGATTATCCCCAGCACAGCGAGTATTGCTATGACCGCTGCGGCATTGATCCTGTAGCGGACCGTAAACTCCGACATGGAGCGGTTGCCTGCACCGTCATACACATAGAGTCTGTATCTTCCGGCCTCGGTGACCGAAGTCACGATCTCGGGATCGCTTACCAGCTCATCTCCCTTGTACAGTACACATCTGGCCACATCATCGCTGAAGTATGTGATGGCTGCCTCGTTGGGCTGCACCTCCACCGTGAAGACCGGATCTTCAGTATCCAATGTCACGGTCACCTCTCTGGTGCCGGCAGCATCATCGAAGGTAAACTCATAGTATCCGTCCTGTATCAGATGAACGGTACGATCATCCAGGAACAGGCTTCCGTCATCATCTATGCCGTTGAAGCGGACATTTCTTATCGTAGCTCCGTCGGGTGCCGTGACCACGCCTATATCCGATACCTTATCGTTCAGGATACGGAATCTGAAAGCAGGACTCCCGAACTTGTACGACTGTATGTAGTCCGGATCCGCCGGCTTCGATGCATAGATCGCATAGCTTCCGACCTCCTGTATGTACTCACCCGGAACGAAGCCCTCGTATTCCTGTCCGTTCCTGTATGCCTTAAGCTCCAGTCCCTGGGCCTCCTGCACAAGTACAGCCTCATTGGTGATGCTGCCGTTGGGCAGGCTGGTATAGAAGGTCTCTCCCGTACGAAGGGTATTGAGGTAGTAGCCTGTAGCAACGTCATATGCGCTGGAGAGCTCCGCCCCCGCATGTACGGTCTCATCCGCAGGCACCTGATCCTGTGAGACGCTCTCCCCACTGTCCACACTCATATCTTCATATTCGTAGTCATCGGGTCTCATATCCTCAGGAAGATCCCCGTAGTCTATCTCTTCGTCCTCGCTCTCCTTGCCAAGAGTGCTCTCTCCCACGACTCCGTTCACTCCGGTATCGTACTGTATGCGGAATCTGAACTTGGCTCTTAAGAAGGTCTGGTCCGAGAAGTTGGCGAACTCATCCTCGTCCGATCCCACAAAAAGATCCAGGACATAGGCTCCCTCTCCTTCTATCACCTCTTTTGAAACAAAGGAGATATCGGATCCGTCCTTCTTCATGGTGGCTCCCACTCCCTTGGGCACATCGATCACCACGGGTCTGTTCGTCATTCCCCCGTTCTTGACGTTGGCATATATCGTATAGTCCCCGAGTCTCTCCTCGTAGACCTTATAGTCCTCATGATAGAGCTCATCCAGTTCCGTATCCGCCACTTCCGGGCCGATCGGCTCTGTCTCCATCTTCTTCATCATCTGCTCAACGGTGACGCAGGAGGTGGAAGTGGAGCTTGTGGAGCTCGACGATCCCGACTCTCCGTAGATGGATCTTAAGGCATCGTACAGTGTCTGTCCCGAGTTGGTCGAGGATGTCGTAGACGATGTACCGTCAGCCCTTATCTCCACAGGCGACCTGAGTATCTCCAGGATCAGTACCCATGCCAGAAGCACCGCAATAAGTATGTGTTTCAGTATCTTCCTTATCTTATCCATTATGAGACCGCTACCTCGTCATTTCCTTCTTCTGAGCCCAGCCACCCCGGGGCATGCTGTTCATAGTCGTTCATCATTTCCATCATGAGCCGCATCATGGTTTCTTCATCCATCTCCTCATCTGTATCTTCATCATCGTCTTCCCTGTCTGCTCCGTCTTCGTCCTCATCTGTGTCTGTATCTGTGTCTGTATCTGTGTCTTCATCCGTGTCTTCGTCATCATAGTTCTCTGTATCCACGTCAGCGGACATATCCTCCGGCTCCTCATAAGATCCTTCCGTATCGTCTTCACCGATGCCTGTATCTTTGTCCCGATCTGCGGTCATCTCTTCCGTATCCGCACCGTCTGCGATCTCCTCTGACACCGGCTCTTCCTCATCCTCTTCGGCTCCCTCGTCCAGCACGAGATAATTCCTCTCATCCAGGTCGTAATAGATATCGTCCCCGAAGAAAACGTTCGCTCTGACATCAGTGAGGTCCATCTGTCCAATCTCATACAGCGGGCACTTGTATGACGGAGTGAACTTCGTCATCAGCGGATAGTTGTTGAATGTCACGACTATGGAATTACCCGTACTCTTGGCATTGTTGAGTCTTGTCAGCTCATTGGGATAGATCAGCGGACGCTGCTGTATCGACGTGGATACGTTGATATTGCCGGTCTTATCCTTGAGTCCCGATGACACGCTCTGTGTCTTGACGGTCATGTTGCCGCACAGCTTGGAGAACTCCTCACAGGTCGGCATGTCGTTGGATCCGATGAAGAGCTTGATGCCGCAGTTGCCCTTCACTATATCCGCAACGGTCTCTCCGTATACGTTCTTAAGCTGGGCGAAGGACTGGACTATCATCTCGAACCAGATCTTCCTCGAACGTCCGACTGTTATCATCTTGTCGAATTTGTCTATCTTCGGCATGTTACCGAACTCATCCAGTATGAAGAAGACATTCCTCGGAAGGGAAAGATCCTCCCTCGCCGATGCCACCTTGATCAGAGCCTTGTATATGCAGAGGATGAACACTGCAGCCAGTGCATGCCTCGTATCCTTCTCATCCGGTATCTTAAGGAAGAGTGCGGTAGGCTTCTCCGCAAAGGTCTCGGGACGTATATCGGTCGCCGAAGTCAGAGCGCACAGTCCCTCGTCATTGAACATGGACAGCTTGTCGAAAGCAATGCTCATATATGAGGAAAGAGTCTGATCGGCTGCCGAGAGCACCTGCTTTGACAGTCCCACAGCCTTTGAGAGCTTCGACCGGCCCTCGAAGTAGTCCTTCAGCGC
>DNLO01000012.1 GCA_003488445.1 Lachnospiraceae bacterium
GCAGCATCCAAAGTGGCGACATAGGTGACCACATTGTTTTTTTCCGTCTGGAGAGACCCGATGATCTGCTGGACGCTCGCCATGCCCGATGCAAGAGATGCCTTTGTCTCATCCGCCTTTTTTTTGGCAGCTTTAGATTCCTCTATCTGCCTTTTCAGATCATCGATATCTGATGAGGAGCTGTCCGACGAATCATCATCGTCGTCGTCATCTGAGGACTCATCCGAAGACTTTTTTTCGGAAGCATATGCCCGCAGCGGCAATACAAATTGTGCCGTGCATAGAGCCATGCACAGCACAAGGAGCAAAAACCTTTTTTCGGCAAAACGTCTCGTCATACCCTGAGATGGCGGCGTACGGTAAGCCCGCTGCCCAGGAAGCCGATGCCGACACCCAGTATCAGAGCTATCGGGACGAGAGTATAAAATATCTGCTCTACCGGGAGAAATGCCAATATGGAGTTGAGCACTGCGAATTCCTGCATCACATATCCTATGGCTTTATTGTAGATAAAGTAGATCACTATCAGCGGTATGGCGGCACCCACAAGCCCCAGTATCATACCTTCCAGCATGAACGGTGCCCTTACCACAAAATCCGAGGCTCCTATCAGTTTCATTATGGCTATCTCTTCGCGCCTTACAGATATGCCTATGGCGACAGTATTGCTTATCAGGAAGATGGATACCGCAAACAGGATGAATATGATGGCAAGCGACACATAGCTTACGAGACTGTTGGCAGTGGCAAGGGTATTGGCCACGTTAGCCGATTTGTGTATCTCGCTGATACCATCCACAGTCATCAGGTAGTCGACCAGCTGCTCCTGCATGGCTACATCGTTCAGATATATCTCGTAGTTGGCTGAGTCGGCCAGCGGATTGTCATCTCCGAATGTGTCTGCATATTCACCCAGATAATCGTCTTTGAACTCATTCCAGGCCTCTTCTGCAGATACATAGACCACCTTGGAGACCTCTGCTCTCTGCCCTATATCCTGTCCTATCTGTACGATCCTCTCATCCGGTATGTCCGGCTCGAAGAAAACCGTGACAGCCACTCCCGACTCGACCTGATGGACTATATTCTGAAAATTGACCATCACAGCGTAGAACAGACCGAACAAAAATATACAGGATCCGATGGTCGCTATCGTCGCAAGAGAAAAGATCTTGTTTCTGAATATCGATTTTATACCCTGCTTTAAGGTGAATCCCAGCGTACTAATCCTCATCTATATACTCTCCTCTTTCTTCATCGGCAAGGATCACTCCTTTTTTCATGGTAATGACACGCTTCTGCATAGCATTGACTATCTCACGGTTATGAGTAACCACCAGCACGGTAGTGCCGCGCCTGTTGATCTTCTCCAGAAGCTTCATGATCTCCCACGAATTCTTCGGATCCAGATTTCCCGTGGGCTCATCCGCCAAAAGTATCGGAGGCTTGTTGATTATTGCCCGTGCCACAGCCACCCTCTGCTGCTCTCCGCCGGAGAGCTCCTTGGGCTTGGAGCTGTACTTCTCGGCCAGCCCTACGGTCGAGAGCACCTGCGGTACATTCCTCTTTATCTCACGACCGGGCACAGATATGACCCTCTGCGCGAATGCCACATTCTCATATACATTTCTGTCCTTCAGCAGCCTGAAGTCCTGGAATACGCAGCCTATGTTCCTTCGGTATTTCGGTATACGGCTGTGTCTCAGCTTTGTTACATCCGTATTGTTTACGATTATCCGGCCCGATGTAGGCTTCAACTCTCTCAGCAGCAGCTTTATCAGCGTACTCTTTCCGCTGCCGGAGTCTCCCACTATGAAGACAAACTCCCCTGCATCTATGTTCAGGCTTATGCCGCTCAAGGCGGGAGATCCTGAACTGTATGTTTTTACTACATCCTCCAATAAGATCATATTCTATACCTCTATCTGTATCTTCCAGCAACCCTCTTGAACAGCCTTCCCGAAAGCCTGGCCATGAATCCCTGTTTTACAGATCCATCCTCCCTGACCTTCAGCATTTCCGGCTGCAGCATGACGACCACTCTGGCATTCATGAACTTTTTCGCAGTACTGATAAAATCCACCCCTTCCTTACCTGTCAGCACTGCAAATACTACGTATGGTGTAACTGTATTGATGTCGTTCGTGACATCCTCGGCAGCAGAAATGTCTGCCGTTTCACATGTTCCCGCTATCTGCAGGGCACTCTCGAAGGTCCCCAGCAGGTTCTTGAGATCGGACATGTGCGCTGCCGTCTGAGTCAGAAGATATATTCTCCTTCTTTCTCTGGACAGTAAACGAAGCAGACCCTTTAGATAGAGATTTCTGTCAATCTCTCTGGCTCTGCCCTTCTCCTCAACGTTAGCTGCCTTGAAGATATCCGATGTGGCGATCATTGTTACATCTGCCTCTTCTTCGATAAATGTCCTGTACTCCTCGGAATCAGAGGCCGCCAGCAGCTCGTCTTTCGTCAGGAAATAGACTACCGACGGTGAATTGTAGGATAGGTACTCCCTCGTCAGATGCAGTGCTTCCCTGACTGAATGATCCTTTATGCTAATCCCCAATATATCGTATGTCTTCATAACACCATAACGCACATTATAGCATAATACTTTTATCTATGCATTTCTTTCTTGGCAAAAAACAGGACTCCGAAAACGGAGTCCTGTTTTTCTTCAGATATCATACCTCAGCAGGATATGTCGATATTCCCTCCGACTGCCGGATTAACGGAATTCTCCATCATCTTGATCATGGCTGCTCCCATGGCATCCTGATTGTCCAGTGTCTTTGACAGCATCGCCGTACCTACGGCATTGCTTGTCTTGGCAGCTGACATTGCGGATGCTACGCTGCGTATGGTACCTGTCGGATCGGCCATTGAGCCTATTGCTCCTATCATGCGATCCCTCCTTTCAAGCCACCTGCAGTTTCACTGCATAGCGTATGCTTTAAATGTATATCGGTCAAAACTGTACGTTCCTAAATACTTCAGATCGATTTTTTCTTCCGGATGCACTTCACCGGCACTTTTTGAATTTTCGTTGACGAGCAGATACCGGTCGCCCTTCACGCTGTCTATATCATCAAGGGTATATGCCGTAAGCCAGGGTGCATAATAGACCAGACACACCTGTATCTCCGGGAAATCCTCGCAGATGACATATCCGTCATCTGCATCGGTGGAATCTATAAACTCTTCAAATGCCGACGTATCTGTATACTCTTCGTCGTGCTGTCTGCTGTAGACCAGGATGAGCGTTATGATAACGAGCCATGTCAGCACCGCATAGATGCCGATCCGTGCGAAAGAAGGCATTCTGTCGAAAGGAATATCCGACACAGCGATCGCCGTGCCGAGCCACATGATACCGATGGCGGGCATCAGATACCTGGAGGAAAAGAACGTCGATCCCGTCACTGCCATGACCCCGTAGGACATGACGGTCTCAAGGGCAAATATGGAGATATAATACGCAGCTATACTGTCTTTATCGGCCAGAGCTGCAACAAACAGTAAAGCCACCGCTGCCAGGAGCAGTGCAGACCATACCGTATAATGTGTAACGAACGGATATCTGAGACTGCTCAAAAAATTCGCAGCCGAGGGTGCGGAAGCCGAAAAATAGGAAGTGGCTGCTCCGAGCTGGAATATGGTGAGTATCCCGCAGGGGATATACAGTGCTATGCATAGTACCGCCGGCTTTACCCAGGTAAGGATCTGCTTCCTTCGGACAAAGAAGACCAGCAGCATCAGCCAGATATACACCTCAGTGATAAGGGCATACTGATGCGTATATGCTCCTAGGACCGTGCAGATCACAAGACATGGGAGTGATCCCCGGATATCCTTCATATAGCACATTGCAAATATGGCAGAAGCAGACGCAAAGAAAAGCGCCCAGCTGTACATTCTTATCTCCACGCCGTGCTCCAGCATATAGGGCATCGACGTGACCAGCAGGATATAGATCCCCGCCACACCCGGCGAAGCGGCTTTGGAAAGGAATGATGATGACACCAGCATCAGCAGGACCATAGGCAGCACCGAGAACAGCTTCAGACTCACCGGGGAGTATCCGAATATACGGGTAAAGCACCAGGCCGCCACGTTATAGAACGGCGGCAGAGTATCACTTGCGGTACGGCTTATCATCTCACGGAATCCGCATCGGATGATAGAAGCGGAAAAAGCTTCATCCAGCCATAGATTGTTGTTGAACACCAGGCTCACATAGACCGCTGTGCACAGCACCGTGAGTATGTAGGGCATCCATTTCCACGTTATCTTCATGGTGATAAGTATACCTCAGCATTTGCATTATATACAATGTGGGTATAGAATTATGCTATGTATGCTGTGGATTGGGAAAATCTAAGAGATGTCACCGAAAAGTGCATGGGAGATTCTCCTTTTATGAGGCACTCTCTGTATGCGCTGCATTTTCTGGTCGAGAACACTCATGTTCCGATAGAGATCGGCGACGTCTATACTACCACCGATCCCGAGAGTCTTTCGTCGGGTCTCTTCCAGAAGCTTGTCGGCAAAGATATGACCTACTATCTCGGCATCGTCGATCTGCGCGAGGGACTGAAGGCCATAGCCAAGGGCTTTGCCGGAGATGACTTCGAGGATGACTGGTGCTTTATCTCCGATGCCTCAGGAGAGCTGATCAACCGTATCAACGGGGAGTATGTGATCACCGAGGCTAAGGAGGGAAAAGAGATCTCGCTCGAGCCCCAGCTTTTCCTGGAGGAGGAAGAGGCTCGTTCAAGGATAAGCTTTAAAGAGATCTGTCATATTCCCATATCTCTGGGCGGGTGTGAAGCCGAGATCATCTTTATTATCTGATCTCTCACCGGTCCCACCAGATACAGGCTTCCGCATATGATATCCGCCACGGCGTCCTGCCGTGGCTTTTTTATTTCATTTATGACGTCTTCGACCCGTTCTGCCGTTCTTACGACGAGCTCCGGCCTGACCGACAATATCTCCTCTTTCAGCTCTTCCGCCTTCAGGCTTCTCGGATTGGGAACTTCCACGGCGATGGCGGATGCTGCATAGGGAAGCAGCACCTCCAGCATCTCCCTGTACTGCTTGTCCTTCAGGATGCCCATACAGAGACGGACTTTTTTTACGCCGAAATATCTCTCGAGGCATGTCGCCAGCGCTTCTGCTCCGTCCGTATTATGCGCTCCGTCGGCTATGATGAGCGGAGAGGTGCTGAGTATCTCGAATCTTCCCGGCCACACAGTCCGCGCTATTCCGTCTGACACCGTCTCGTCCGAGATCCTGTCAAACCGCTCCCTCAGGATATCCGATGCCTGGATAGCGAGGGCCGCATTGTCTGCCTCATATAATCCCGCCATGCATATGGAATACTCTTTCCCGCACAGGCTGAAGCACTGGCCCTTCTCCAAAGATGCCGCTCCGGCCTCCGGTCTTTCCGCTATATGGAGCTTTGCCCCTTTTGCGGAGCATTCATCGCGAAACACCCTCATGACGCTGTCCCCTGCCGGCCATACGATCACCCTTCCTCCGGGCTTGATGATCGCCGCCTTTTCTGCAGCAATGGCCTCCAGCGTATTTCCCAGATACTGCATGTGATCATAGCCTATCCGGGTTATCACGGAGAGCTCCGACCGCTCTATCACATTGGTGGCATCGAGCCTGCCACCGAGCCCCACCTCCAGTATCACGATGTCCGTGCCTTTATCACGGAAATAACAGAGTGCCATGGCAAGTACCAGCTCAAATTCAGTCGGATGACCGACACCCTCTTCTGACATCCTGTCTGCCTGCTCCTTAACCATGGATGCGTAGCGAGCGGTATCCTCCGGTGATATCTCTTCATCTCCTATCCTGATCCTCTCAGAGAACCGGAAAAGCTCGGGGGACGTGTAGAAACCGACTCTGTAGCCTCCGGTCTGCAGGATGGACAAAAGATATGCGGCCACACTGCCCTTTCCGTTCGTGCCCGCAATATGTATGATCCGCATATCCTTCTGGGGATCACCCAAAAGAGACATCAGATTCCGGATATTATCAAGACCGAGCTTTGAGCCAAAAGCCGCGGTATCCCTTATATATTTCAGAGATTCTTCATATGTCACCGGTCAGGTCTCCTGATGAATCTCCTGGAAGCTCCGATCACGAGACTCAGCAGGATGACATTGATGGGAAACATTATCAGCACTTTCGGCAGACGTCCGACAAATATTGGGATGAACGCATTGCCGTAAAGCAGCATGAGCCAGATGGGAGTGAGTATCAGAGATACCAGGATGCAGTCTATGGTCTGTGCCGCTATTATCCTGGGAACTGTCTGAGATCTCCTCAGAACCACTCCGTATATCACGCCCTGCAGTATCGCAGATACGGTAAAACCCGGAAAGAATGCACCGGTGGGTCTCACGATAAAGCACAATATATCCGACAATCCGCCGAGTATCCCTCCATACAGCGGACCGAAAAGCGCCCCCTCTATCGCGACCGGAAGGAACTGCAGCCTTATCTCCGAGGTCTGTGTGAGCGGTATCTTGAAAAACCCGAGTATGACGGATAATGCCAAAAGCATGGCAGAAACCGTTAGTCTGTACAGTGCTGTTTTCCCCGTTGCGTTTGCTTCCATTTCTCTTTCCTTCTCTACAGGATGCCTATCAGATCACTGATACGTTCTGTTCCGGTATCCACCATATAGCGCTTCATTCCGTCTATGACATGACTTACCGTTTCCGGATCAGTGAAATTCATCATGCCTACAGCGACCATGGTCGCACCTGCCAGCATCATCTCGATAGCATCGGTATACGTGGCGATGCCTCCCATCCCTATCACCGGAATCTTCACGGCGTGGCTGGCTTCATACACCATTCTCACAGCTACAGGGTGTATTGCAGGACCCGACAGGCCGCCGGTCTTATTCGCAAGGACAAACTTCCTTTTATAGATGTCGATCTTCATGGCAGTGAGAGTATTGATCAGGGAGAGTCCATCCGCCCCGCCTGCCTCGGCAGCACGTGCCATTTCGGATATGCTCGTTACATTGGGAGTAAGCTTCATGATAACGGGCTTGTTCCCTGCTGCCCCCTTGCATTTTTCCGTCACCTGTTCCAGCATTTTGGGATCAGTGCCGAACTGTATGGCTCCCTGCTTAACATTGGGGCAGGAAACGTTTATCTCCAGCATGCTCACCCTGTCATCGTCAGCGAGCCTCTCTACGACAGCCACATATTCCTCTATGCTGTGTCCGCACACATTGACTATCACGGGCACATCCAGACCTTCAAGGAAAGCCAGATCCCTATTGATGAAAACGTCAACGCCGGGGTTCTGCAGGCCAATGGCATTCATCATCCCGGAGGGTGTTTCTGTCACTCTTGGTGTGGGATTTCCCTCCCAGGGTACGGCTGACACCCCCTTGGTGGTGATAGCTCCCAGCGACTCAAGGTCAACGAATGCAGAGTACTCCAGGCCGGAGCCAAAGGTTCCCGACGCCACGGTAACCGGATTTCTGAAGCTCTTTCCCGCGAATTCAACGCTCATATCCGGTTTTGTCATATATCCACCTCTTTTGCATCAAACACCGGTCCCTCTGTGCATACCCGGGCATTATTCACCCTGCTGTGCTCATCTTTATGTACCGTCTTCACCACGCAGCCAAGGCATACACCCACACCGCAGGCCATGTGCTCCTCCAGGCTGATATAGGCTTTGATATCGTTATCACCCGCATATTTCCTGACGGCAGACAACATCGGGAGCGGCCCGCAGGCATATATCAGGTCCGGCTTCTTCCCGGTCCCCTTCAGTGCATCCAGTACGTTCCCTTTGGTTCCTTCAGATCCGTCATCGGTTGATATGATCGTATCCATCCCGAGTCTAACGAATTCATCCGCAAGAAAATGCTTCAGCGTGCTGTCTTTGTATCCCAGAAATGCCCTGCATTCCCTTTCACCCCGACCTGCTGACAGATGTCGCGCCAGGTAGAGGAGCGACGGGGCTCCCAGCCCTCCGCCGAGCAGAGCTATGCTGTGGCCTCCCTCCAGGATGCCCTCCACGGGATAGCCGTTTCCCAGAGGTCCTTCTACGAAAAGGGTATCTCCTACTCTGCTTTCTGCTATGCGTGCGGTCCCTTCTCCGACTCTCCTGAAGACTATCCTGACGGTATCCCCGTCCGCATCGGCTATACAAAGAGGTCTGCCTAACAGCCGTGCTCCGTCACCGGTATATACGAGTACGAACTGACCGGGCAGAGCCGCCCTGCACAGCTTTACCTTCAGCACCATACTTATGATATCCGGGGCCAGCTCCGTTTTATCAGTTATATATGCTTTTTGTCTGATATCCGCGCTCACAGTGCTGCCCTGTATATCTTCTCGATGTCCGCCGCCGTCAGAGGAGATATCCTCGACAGCTTTACCGTATCATCCATGGTGGCATGCATCGCAAGTGCATGGATATCCTCATCAGAGGGATCTGTGAGACCGAGCTCGTGAAGAGAAGTAGGCATGCCTATCTCCCGGAAGAAGTTCTCCGTGGCATCTATCCCGAGTATTGCTGCCTGTCTGTCATCTGCCGTATCTATACCCCATACTCTTCTCGCATATAACGCGAACCGGTGAAGAGCGTCTTTGTAAAGGTATCTGGCCCACGAAGCCCATACTGCAGAGAGAGTCGCTCCGTGCGTATAGTCGTATTTCGCGGAGAGCGCCATCCCTACCTTGTGGACCGAGAAGTCCTTTCCTCTGCCTGATTCTGTCAGATTGTTGTGTGAAATGGAGGACGCCCACCATATTTCCGCCATGGCATCATAGTCGGATCTGTCCTTCAGTGCCAGCCTGCCGTTGTCACGTACCGTTCTTAGCACTCCCTCAGCTATGGCATCCGTCAGATCGCACTTGATATCCGGGATAAAGTATCTCTCCAGGGTATGCATCATGATGTCTACTATTCCGTTCTTCAGCTGCCAGTCCGGAAGTGTATCGGCAAGGGTCGGATCCATTATCGCAAATGCACACCTGTTGAACTCCGTGTTTATCCCGATCTTTTTGCCGATGGCTTCATTGGTGAGGACAGCCGAATCGCTCATTTCCGATCCTGCCGCAGGGATAGTCAGGATCGCAGCCACTCTTAATGACTTTTCCAGCGGGACCTTCCTTGTCCATATATCCCACAGGCTGCTCCCTGCATTGGCTGCTCCGTGGGCGATGCCCTTTGCGGTATCGATGACAGAGCCTCCGCCAACTGCGAGTATGATATTGGCCTCAAAATCTATCGCCCTCTTTACACCCTCCTCGGCATGCGCAAGTGTCGGATTGGCCTTCACTCCGCCGAATGCCTCATGGGCTATACCCGCACGTCCCAGCGATTTCTCTACTTTCGCCAGGAGACCGGATTCCCTTATCCTCTCAGAGCCATATACTATAAGGGCTCTGCCCGTCCCGCATTTCTTCACCTCTTCTCCGACCGTATCTACGGTATCCTTGCCGAATATCACCTTTGTAGGTGTATGATACATGAAGTTCTGCATATTTCGTCCTTTCTTATCATGCCTGATATACTATCTTTCCGCTGCATACGGTATACCGCACTCTTCCTTTCAGTTCCTCTCCGACAAAAGGAGAATTGACGGATCTGGAACGGAAATCCTCTGCCCTGACGGTCCAGGACCCGCCGGGGTCGAATATCACGATATCCGCCGGGGAGCCGGGGCTTAAATCTCCTGCCTTCAGACCATAGAGCCTCGCCGGATTGGTACTCATCAATTCTACAAGCTTTGTCAGATCGATATGCCCCGCATCGACCAGATTCGTGATCCCCAGTGCGAGTGCCGTCTCCAGCCCTGTCATTCCGGAAGGAGCCTTCGTGAAATCCTGTCCTTTTTCCTCCCGTGTATGCGGGGCATGATCAGTAGCTATAAGGTCCAGAGTGCCGTCTTTTATCCCTTCGATCACTGCCTGCCGGTCAGCCTCGGTCCGAAGCGGCGGATTCACTTTGGCAAGCGTTCCCCATGACATCACCGCATCCTCCGTAAGGGAAAAATGATGGGGTGTAGCCTCCGCATGTATACGTCCGTAAGGATCATCTGTCTTAAACTTTCTGATCGCTTCCACACTCTCCCTGGCGGATACATGCTGTATATCGATCTTTGCCCCGATATCCGAAGCAAAGAACAGATCTCTCTCTACCATGGAGTATTCCGCCTTCCTGTCCGCTCCTCTAAGCCCCATGGCATCGGATATCCGTCCGCTGTTGACACCTGCCTGCCACACATACGCGGGGTCCTCCTCATGCAGGCTGATCACACTGTCCAGCACGGCAGCACGCCTCATCGCTTCACGGATCAGTGTCTCATCCATCACCGGAGTACCGTCATCGGTGAAGCCCGCAGCTCCCGCCCGTCTGAGAGCCTCCATATCTACCAGCTCTGCTCCGTTCCTTCCCACGGTCACGGCAGCCGTCTGATATATATGTATCTGCTCCGCTTCAGCTCTTTTGGTTATGTCTTCAAGGGTTTTCACGCTGTCTACAGCCGGGACGGTATTCGCCATACAGATCACGGATGTATAGCCTCCTGCCGCAGCTGCCAGGGCACCGGTGTGCAGCGTCTCCTTTGCGGTCTGTCCCGGATCCCTGAAGTGGGCATGTACATCTACCAGTCCCGGTGCAGCTACCATCCCTTCCGCATCTATGACATCCTCCATGGGATCCGCCGCATCAAGTCCTTCTCCGATCTCGGCCACGAAGCCCTCCGCTGTCCGCAGATCGCAGATCATATCAATGTTGTTCCCCGGGTCTATGACCCGCGCTTTTCTGATCAGCATAGCATCAAGTATAGCCTCTGAAGAGGATTAATTCAAACTTGCCAAATTGTTTTCTCATATGGTATTT
>DNLO01000092.1 GCA_003488445.1 Lachnospiraceae bacterium
GCGTTGCTCTACCAACTGAGCCATAACGGCATATCGAGGTGTATATTATCATTTGAAAGATAAATCCGTCAAGTCAGATCAGGCTCGGTGTACATCTGTTTCTTAAAGAAATCATTGACGTAATCCAGAAGATTCTCTCTGGTAGCTGTCTTTAAGATATACCCTTCAGGCTTCAGCGACATTACATGCATCACGCTTTCCTTGTCTCCCACCCCGGTAAGAAAAACTATCGGCACGGATTCGGTGCCCGGCTCACTCCTCAGCATCTCAAAGACCTGCGGTCCCGTGGTCACCGGCATGTCATAGTCCAGAAATACCAGATCGGCACCGTTCTCAAGAAGATATTTGATGGCCTGCATCCCTGACGTGACCAGCGCCACATGATAATCCTCCTTAAGCCATGTGCGTATCATCCTGGAATAAGAAGGATCATCATCCACGATAAGTATCTTCTTTTTGTTCTTTTGCCCCATCTCATTCAGGGCGATCCTTTTGAGGGATTCATCGACATATCTGACAAGCCCCTTCAGATCCACCTCCTTGTCATACCATACGGAAACAAGCAGTGTGGGGAAGGCCTTCCTGAGCTCTGCTTTTTCAAACTTGGAGCCGATGACGATGACGATCTTGTCCATTCTGTCTTCTATGGACTTGATACTTGTAATGCAGGATCTGAGGCCGACTATATTCTCATTGAGGACTATGATATATACATCAGTCTTTTCGCAGAAGCTGTCTATTGCTTCGTCATCACATCCGATATAGCAGCATTCGATCCCCGAATCCTTCAGCCTGCTGCGCACTCCTCTTGACAGCACACCCTCCTGAGTACTGATGAGCATCACGTTTCCAATGATGTTCAAGTCATTTTCCGACATCCTGACCCTCCTTTACCACATCAGCCAATGCCAAGGTTATACCGTCATAGTCTATATTTTCATAGCATGCAGTGATCCTGTCAAACATCTCTCTGTCCGATCTGCTCATATGATATCTGCCGGCCTCGATGATGACCTCCTCTATCCCGTCATAATCGATATCCTCGGCAGCCCTGTAAGCCGTCCGGTAGAGCCTGCGTATGACATTCTCATCTGCCTCCGGCTTGTCAGCTTCATCAATGCTTCTTTCTTCGCCGCAGATACCTCCGAGCACCTTCTTAAAGTGTCTGTAATCATTCACAAGCCTGCTGTGATGCCTGCGGATATACTCTGTGTCTCCGTCCTTTCCGGCCCTCTCCATGGCGAAGGCATCCTCCGAAAAAACACGCGCTCCTATGATACGTGCCGAGCTCTTCAGCGCATGTGTCTTTATCGTATACAGAGGCCAGTCCTCTGCCTCAAAGCATTTATCCAGTTCGTCGGCTTTCTGGTCGATCGTCGTGTAAAATATATCCAGTATCGGCTTATATGACAGCTCCGAGCCGCAGTTCTTTATCCCTTCACGTGCATCTATGCCTTCGAGTGCGGCATAGCTTTCCGATATTCCGGCATCCGCTGCATCGCTCTCAGCCACATCATCCGTAAGCGTGACCATGCTGCCCGGAAGATGCTTCATAAGCATGCGCTCCAGCAGCTTTCCGTCGATCGGCTTGCTCATATACCCTTCAAACCCTGCAGCGGCATACTCCTCCCTCACTCCGGTCACTGCGTTTGCCGTAAGCACTATCGCGGGCTTTGAGCTGTTGGGATTGTCCTTTCTGCCGCGCAGCTTTTGAAGCAGCTCTATGCCGTCCATATCAGGCATCATATGGTCAAAAAGAAGGACATCATATTCATTTTGCTCCAGAAGCTCCAGAGCTGCCTTTGCCCCTGCAGCTGTATCCACACGTATCTGCGTGGGCTTTAAGAGCTCCTGCATAATTGTCAGGTTTATCTCCGTATCATCCACCACGAGTATCCTTGCATCTGGTGCCACGAAGCTCTTGTCCTCCTGTGACGCGGTATCCTCCTGCACCTCATCCGCTGCCTTGAAGTCCAGCAGGGTATTGACCAGAAACATCAGATCCTTTCCCGCCTCTTTTATCTTTGCGGCATACTCCGTGACCTTTTCATCCTTTGAATCCCTGAGTATCAGCTCATCCATGCCGAGCATGGCATTTATCGGAGTTCTGATCTCATGGGACATCTTGGCAAGGAATCTGCTCTTTGCCCGTGATTCTCCCTCGGCTATGGCCTTTTCTATCTCCAGAGAGTGCACTCTGCCCTTCTCGTAAAATATGCAGTTTTTCTTGTTGTTAAACCCGTTATATATGGCTGTAGCCATGGTACGGCAGCTGTCGTACCCGCAGCTGGTGCAGTTGATGCTCCGTTCCTCCGCAGTCAGCTTGTTCATTGAGATAAATATCCTGTCAAGCTCCTCCTCATCCGGGATCATGTATGCACAGTCTCCGGAACGGTCCGTGTAGCCTCTCAGATAATCCTTAAGCCTCAGATGCGCGAACTGCTTATTGTAGTTTTCCAGCCTCTCTTCCGGAGTGTCGGGAACGGACCATGCGCTGCCGCTTTCGTTTCTTTTCACTTCTTCCCTTATGGACAGAAGAGCATACAAGGAATCGTCCGTCTCGGCCTTGTGGGGATCCACAGCAGTGCCGCAGATGCACCCCCTATCACAGTTCAGGGCATCTATAAAAAGAAAGGGCGTTTCGGTCTTCTTTAATCTGTCAGCATTATTATGGAGCCATTTGTACAGCTTTTTCTCACCCTCAACCTGACGTATGAAGACCTGATCTCCCAGAAACCACCTGATGTTCTGCGCCAGGCCTCCCGGTGTGGGATAGTAGGCTCCCATGCCGTACTCTATCTCACCGGATACTGCCGGTCCCGATATGCCGTGTTCCTTCACGTACTCAATAAGATGCTCAAACGTGACATTATACTGGACAAGCCCCTTATTGTGTACGCTCTCTATCTCCATCTTTTTCGCTATGCAGGGACTGATAAAGGCCAGCCTGTCGGTGATCCCCATTTCTTTTCTGGCATAGATGGCTGCGCACATCAGCGGACTCTGCACGGGAAAGATCTTCGGTATCAGTTCCGGAATATACCTTTCGATATACCCCACCACTGCCGGACAGGGCTGTGATATGCCCCCTGCGAAGTCGTATTGCTTCATGTAGTTCAGATATCCCCATGTGGTGATATCCGCTCCGAAGGCGACACTGATGATGCGGTTTATCCCCAGCTCCTTCAGTCCTCCGAGGACGCTTTCATATTGTTCGGGGTAATTTGCCTTAAAAGCAGGCGCAAGAAGGAGAGAGATTTTTTCTCCTTTTTCAAGATCTTCAAAAAACCGCCCGGTGTCGTCACGGAACTCTCTGGCTCCGTGCTC
>DNLO01000166.1 GCA_003488445.1 Lachnospiraceae bacterium
TTCACCACGGATCTGATCCCGGATCTGCTTGGAAATATCGCAGGATACACTTTCCAGCCATTTAAAGAAGGCCTTACCGAGGTGTCGACCTATATAGGCACCAGAGCCGAGAATATGCGTCAGGTGAGAGATGTGCTCTCTGAGAACAGTGCGCTCAGGGCACAGATAGATGAGCTTTCGCAGGAGAATGACCAGCTGGTCGAGGACAGGTTCGAGCTGATGGAGCTGAGAGATCTTTTCGAGCTGAATGAGGAGTATAAGGGCTACGACAAGATCGGAGCAAGGATCATTGGAAAGGATCCGGGAAACTGGTACTCTGTCTTCGTTATAGACAAGGGAAAGAACGACGGGATCAAGGAAGGGATGAATGTCATCGCCGGTGCCGGTCTTGTAGGGATCGTGACCAAGACCGGAGACACCTGGGCACAGGTCAGATCCATCATTGATGATGACAGCAATGTGTCGGGACGGATGCTCAACACCTCTGACAATCTCATCGTATACGGAAGTCTTGAGTCCATGGAGAACGGCACCATAGAGTTCGGACAGCTCTCGGATCCGGATGATGAGGTGAACGTCGGAGACAAGATAGTGACGAGCAATATATCCGACCGATATCTGCCGGGCATCGCAATAGGCTTCATCAGCTCAATAAAAAAGGACCCCAACAATCTGACCAAATCCGGGACGCTTACTCCTTCCGTGGATTTTGAGCATATCGATGTGGTGCTTGTCATCACTCAGATGAAAGAGGAGCCGGGACTGCCATGAGAAAGCTGATCGAGCTTCTTGCGGTCTTTGTGGCCTTCCTGCTTCAGAGCACCCTTTTCCAGCATCTGTCATTCGCCGGGATCGTGCCGAACATGATGATAATAGTGACCTGCATCTGCGGCTTCATGTCGGGTAAGAACGACGGGATGATAGCGGGGTTTATCTGCGGGCTCCTTATGGATGTCTTCTACGGAGACGTGCTGGGCTTCAATGCTCTGGTCTATCTGTACATAGGATATACGAGCGGTTCGGTCAACAGGCTTTTCTATCCGGAGGATATAAAGCTTCCGCTAATTTTCATTTCCGTTGCGGATCTTTCTTACCTTTTCATCACATATCTGATCAGATTCATGCTGAGAGCCAGATTTAACATCGGATATTATTTCATCAACGTGATGCTGCCGGAGCTTGTATATACCTTTGCGGTCACTCTTATCCTGTATTTCCCGCTGAGCAGGATCACCATGAAGCTCGGGGGCTTCGAGAGGGAGAATGAGTGATGGATTCCTTCAGGAGATTTAGAGACAAGCTCATAGAACTCCTGACATCCAGGATCTTCATCCTGGGTCTGATCCTCATGGTCATGATGACAGCCGTGATATACAGGCTCTTCGTGCTGCAGATAGTGAACGGCGAATCCTATCAGGAGAACTTCACCCTTAAGATAGAAAGAGACATGACGCTCAGGGCTACGCGTGGGACGATATACGACAGGAACGGTGTCACCCTCGCGGAGGACAAGCTGGCATATTCCGTCACCATAGAGGACAGCTATGACTCGAACTCTACGAAGGATATGGATATCAATAACACGATACTGTCAGTGATCGATATCGTCGAGGGTAACGGGGATTCCCTGGATTCCATGGATTTCGATATCATCCTGGACGAGAACGGGAACTATCAGTTTACAGTGAGCGGCACGGCTCTCCTCAGATTCCTGGCTGACTGCTACGGGCATACCCGTACCGACGAACTGAAGGTGAAGGAGAGGAATGCCACACCTGATGATGTGATGGCCTTTCTTTGCGGAAAGAAGATGTTCGGGGTGGGCCGGTATACCCCTACCGAGAACGGAAGATATGACTTCGAGCCAATGTCGGGTCTTACCAAGCAGCAGATACTCAAGGTGGTAAGGATAAGAATGGCTATGTTCTCCAATTCCTATCAGAAGTATATCGCCTCAAAGATCGCCACGGATGTGAACGAGAATACGGTGGCCGAGATCATGGAGAACAAGGACACCCTTCAGGGCGTTGATATCGCGGAGGATACGGTGAGAGTTTATATCGACGATCCCTCCATGAGCCACATCCTGGGATACACCGGAAAGATATCCGATGAAGAGCTGGCTGTGCTCAATGAGGTTGATGCCGATGAGAGATATCCCCATCACTATGAGCTGAACGATATGGTCGGCAAGGCCGGCATCGAGCAGGTCATGGAGCATGAGCTCCAGGGCACCAAGGGAAACCAGGAAATATTCGTGGACAATCTGGGACGGGTCACCGAGACCGGAAAAAGGGTAGAGCCCGTAGCCGGAAACGACCTGACTCTCACCATCGATTCGGATCTGCAGAGTGCCGTATATAAGATACTGGAACAGAAGATAGCCGGTATCGTGGTATCCAAGATAAGAAATATCAAGAGTGAGGAGCAGTCGGATGATGTGGCGGCTGCAGACATCGTGATCCCCATAGACGATGTCTATTATTCGCTCATAAACAATAATGTCATCTCTCTGTCCCATATGGCCTCAGATTCCGCGGGAGAATACGAGAAACAGGTATACAGTGCATATGAGGACAAGCTGAAGCGTACTCTGGCATATATCGAAGAGGATATGCTCCGGGGAGATACAGATCTTGCCGATCAGAGTGAAGAGCTGCAGGAGTACGAGAACTACATCGTCACTATGCTGAAGGACGACAATATAAGGGTGTTCGATACAAGCGGAGTCACGGAATCGGATACGGAAGAGCAGGAGTGGAGGGAAGGCACCATACCTATATCCGATTATCTCAGATCTGCCATTGCCAAAGGGTATATCGGAGTATCCTTTATGGAAGAGAACGAAGGGTATTCCGATTCACAGGAAGTATATGAAGCCCTGCTGGATTTCGTCATGGACGAGCTCGCCCGTGACAACAAGTTCTCGCGGAAGCTTTACAAATATATGATCGAAGATGATGAGATCACGGGACTCCAGATATGCATGGTGCTCTATGAGCAGGATATACTCCATGACGTGGAAGGTGCCAGCGCAGCACTGCTTTCCGGAGAGGTGACGCCCTACCAGCTGATGACGGGGAGCATCAAGTCTCTGGACATCACTCCTTCACAGCTTGCACTGGATCCCTGTACGGGCTCCTCTGTGGTCACTGATCCCAATACGGGAGAGGTCCTGGCGATGGTCACATATCCCGGGTTCGACGATAATATGATGGCGAACTCGGTGGATGCGGATTACTTTAACAAGATCAACAATGATCTGTCGCTGCCGCTCTACAATAATGCCACACAGCAGAGGACAGCTCCCGGATCCACCTTCAAGCCCATATCCACTACCGCAGGGCTCGAAGAGGGAGTGATCACCCCGGGTGAGATCATAGTCTGCGAGGGCAAGTTCGAGAAGGTGGAGCAGGATAACAAGGCTCCCAAATGCTGGATTTATCCAAGCAGCACCCACGGTCCGCTGAATGTGGTGGGAGGCATCAAGAATTCATGCAACTATTTCTTCTACGAGGTGGGATACAGACTGAGTCTCGGACTGAACGGGATGTACAACTCCGAACTGGGACTGGAAAAGCTTCGCAACTACTGCGATATGTACGGACTCAGCGAGAAGAGCGGGGTGGAGATCACAGAGAACGACCCCAATGTTTCGGACACCGACTCTGTGCGTTCGGCTATCGGACAGGGTACCCACAACTATACGACGACACAGCTGGCAAGGTATGTCACCGCTGTTGCCAACGAGGGCACCGTTTATAATATCAGCATCCTGAAGGAGCTTAGATCGGCGAACGGAGACGTGCTGGAAAAATACAAGCCGCAGGTAAGGAACAGGATGGAACTGCAGCAGTCCACGTGGGATTCCATACATCTGGGCATGAGAGAAGCGGCCTCCACTTATCAGGCATTTAAAGACTTCCCCATCCTGATAGCCGGCAAGACGGGAACAGCGCAGCAGACGACCACCAGGCCCAACCATGCTCTGTTCATCTGCTATGCGCCGTATGACAAGCCTCAGATAGCGATAGCCACCAGGATAGCCTACGGATATACATCGTCCAACGCCGCGGCTACCACTCAGAATATTATCAGCTATTATTTCAAACTTAGGGATACAGATGATATAATCACAGGTGTAGCAGACCTGCCGGCAGGAGAAGCATATCTCGACTAAGATATATTGTGGGAGATCCGGCACGGTGGCAGACAGATATATGATTCGGTGATCAGGGAATGAGTAAATACAGCATAAGGAATTACAACTTTTTGCTTGCGATAGCGGCGATAGCCCTGTCGGTATACGGTATCTTCATCATCGGGAGCGCCAAGGAGTCGGTGCAGAGCCATCAGATACAGGGACTGGTTCTGGGGGTCATAGTCATGATCGTGATATCTCTGATCAGATATGATCTGCTGCTGAGGCTTTCATGGCTCTATTATGTGCTTGCAGTCGGACTCCTCATCATGGTGGAGATAGCGGGAGAGAGTGTGAACAACGCCAAAAGATGGATAGTGATAGCGGGTATCCAGTTCCAGCCTTCCGAGGCTGCGAAGATCCTCATCATCATGTTCTTTGCTTCCTTTATCAGCAAAAGAGAAGAGAAGCTGAACAGTGCACGCAATCTGCTTCTCTCCCTCCTGCTTATAGGTGTTCCGGTTTATCTGATATATGATGAGCCTGATCTTTCGACGAGTATCGTGATGCTGGTGATCTTCGCCGGCATGCTCTACATCGGAGGGCTTTCATACCGTATCATCGGAGCTGTGGCTGCCATAGCCATCCCGGCGTTTATCATAGGGTCTTTCCTTATCCTGCAGCCGAATCAGGAGATAATAAAGGACTATCAGCAGACCAGGATACTTGCCTGGCTGCAGCCCGACAAGTATCAGGATACAGCCGGATATCAGCAGCAGAATTCCATCGTTGCGATAGGTAGCGGCAGGCTTACCGGCAAGGGATATAAGAACAACGAGGTAGGCTCCGTGAAAAATGGCAACTTCATATCCGAGCCGCAGACGGACTTCATCATAGCCGTAGCGGGAGAGGAGCTGGGTTTTGCCGGATGTGTGCTGATAGTGGCTCTGTTTGCACTGGTCACGGGTATAATAATACATATAGGGCGAGGCACTCAGGAGCTTTCGGGGACGCTGATCTGTGCCGGTGTGGCGACCCACATCGGCTTCCAGTCATTTGCGAATATCGGCGTGGCCACGGGGCTTCTGCCCAATACGGGACTTCCGCTTCCGTTTATCAGCTACGGTTCCACCTCGCTCATATGTCTGCTTGCAGAGATAGGGCTTGTGCTGAATGTGGGGCTCTGCTCGGGAGACGGAAGACAAAGGTCGAATCTGTCTTTCAGCCTTGATTAAGATAAGGTTTTACAGGTAGCCGGCGGAGACGGGAAGGCTCCGGGCGGTTACAATGAATCAATACAGGGGGGTACAAATTGAATATCGGACTGATCGCGCATGATGCGAAAAAGAAACTGATGCAGAATTTCTGCATCGCTTACAGGGGTATTCTGTCCAAACATGAGCTGTATGCCACCGGGACTACAGGGAGGCTCATAGAGGAAGTCACAAATCTGTCGGTGCACAAGTATCTGGCGGGGCAGCTTGGCGGAGAGCAGCAGCTGGGAGCTCAGATAGAGGCCAATTCCCTGGATCTGGTGATATATCTCAGGGATCCGCATTCCACCAAGAGCCAGGAGCAGCGTGACATCAACAACACCATGAGACTGTGTGACGATCATAATATTCCGCTGGCTACGAACCTGGCTACGGCGGAGCTTCTCATCAAATCACTTGACAGAGGAGATATGGAGTGGCGTGAGATGTACAAATAAGAAAAGAGCATATACGGGAGTTGCCGCGATGATCCTGATCTTTGCGGTGCTCTGCTGCGGGTGTGCCCCGGAGGAGTATAATCTCCACTACGACAAGGACAGCTCCAAGAGTGCGTTCAGATTCGAGTCTCAGGATGCGAGGGAGTGCGCCGCTCCGTTTGCGGCCAATCTGTGCATACCTGACGAGGAGTCCACATCGGCTAACGAGGTGGAGTCCGGCCCGGACTCCTATGCGGCAGCCATGCTTTTCGATATAAAAGGGAAAAAGGTGATCTACAACAGACATCCCTACAGGATGCTGTATCCCGCGAGCATGACAAAGGTCCTCACCGCTGTCGTGGCAATGGAGAACTGTGATATGGACAAGGTGCTGACAGCGGACGAGAGCTGCGTGATGACTGCAAATGACGTGCAGAAAGTAGGGCTCAAGGAAGGGGATACCATGACGCTGGATCAGGCACTGCATATCCTCCTTATCTATTCAGCCAATGATGTGGCAAATCTGATAGCGGTGAATGTAGCGGGTTCAGTGGAGGGCTTTGCGGATATGATGAATTCCAAGGCCAACGCCCTCGGGGCCACCAATTCACACTTCACCAACCCTTCGGGGCTGCAGGATGATGAGCATTACACTACCCCGTATGATATGTATCTGATCTTTAACGAGGCCATCAACTACGGCAAGTTCATAGAGATCATCGGTATGAGCGAATATTCCACCATGTATCATGATGCCTCCGGAGCAGAGAAGAGCTTCGAGTGCGAGACGACCAACAGATACCTGAAGGGACAGTACAATGCTCCGAGAGCCGTGACGGTCATCGGAGGCAAGACCGGTTCAACCGCGGCCGCAGGCTCGTGTCTGACACTTCTTTCCAAGGATTCCTCGGACAATTCCTTTGTTTCCGTGGTGATGAAAGCAGATAACGTGGACGTGCTCTACGGCAAGACGAACAAGCTTTTGGAAATGTTGCAGTAGTTGTTTTTAGACCCGGGATAAGATATAATGGTTTTACAATTTTTCACACTAAGGAGGGATCTTCTATGATACAGCTGATCACAGGAGAAAAGGGTAAAGGCAAGACCAAGGTATTGCTTGACAAGGCTAATGAGACAGCAAAGAACGCCAAGGGCAGCCTGGTATTTGTCGACAAGAACTCGGCTCATATCCTGGAACTGAAGAATACTATAAGACTTGTAGATGTGAGCAAGTATTCCCTGACAGATTCGGATGAGTTCTACGGCTTCATTGCCGGCATCATATCTGCGGATCACGATCTGGAGCAGATATACATAGATGCTTTTCTGAAGACAGCTTATATCAAAGATGATGATTATCTGGATATATTGAGGAAGCTTGAGGCGCTGAGCAATGTCTACAGCATCACTTTGACAGTCAGCATATCCGTCACAAAGGAGCAGCTGCCGGATGATATGGCTGAAAAGGTGATCGTAGCGCTTTGATACACAGTATACGGTTATCAACGGGGCGGGTTTTCCCGCCCTTTATTTTCGTAGAATGGAAGAACAACAGTCCCATACCACTCAAAAAAAGCATTATCTGAATGCGGGGACGCTCATTTTCGGGGCGATACTCGTATATCTGATACTCATCATATACTCCGGGATGCATGTCACACAGCTGGCGGGATATGAAGTCACCGAGGGTTCTCTTGCGGTAGACAGCTCCTACCGCGGCATAGCCCTGCGTACGGAGCAGGTGGTATCTGCCAACAACAACGGATACATCAACTATTACGCCGGGGAGAATGAGCATATCAAGCGCGGTGGTCTCGTCTATTCCATAGATGAGAGCGGCGTGCTCTCCGAGATGATAAAAGACTCTGCGGCTGTCAATACCGTGCTCTCGGATTCGGATCTTGCAGAGCTTAGATCCGATCTGGTGGGCTTTTCGATGTCATACGACGATAAGGACTTCATGGATACTTACAACATGCAGGATTCTCTTGAATCCACCATACGCAAGCTGGCCAATCAGAGTGCTCTGAACAGCCTGCGTTCCATCTCCTCCAACTCCTATGGCGAGCTGGTGGATATGGGATACTCCCCGGACAGCGGAGTGGTGATATACAGCTATGACGGCTTCGAGGGGATCACGGCATCAAGTGTGAACGAAGAAAGCTTCGACGAGTCTTCTCATCCTAAGAACCAGCTTGTGGACGGAGAGCTGGTGTCGGGAGGCGACCCTGCATACAAGCTTATCACCAACGAGAACTGGCAGGTGATCTTCCCCATAGATGCCACTACGAAGGAAGCCCTCAGTGCGAATGCAGCGGTAAAGGTCAGATTCCTGAAGAACGACTATGAGTCGAGAGCCAAGGTAGAGGTGATCACAAACAAGAACAAGGACTACGGTGTACTGTACTTCGATGACTCCATGATCAATTTTGCCTCTGACAGATATGTGGATATAGAGCTTATACTGGACGAGGTACGGGGGCTCAAGGTGCCCAACTCAGCCATAGTGGAGAGGGAGTTCTATGTGATACCTGCAAAGTACAGCACGGACAACAGCACTACGGGTAACGCCGGATTCCTGCGGCAGGTATATCTCGAGGACGGCTCGGAATCCACTGAATACGTGACGGCGGACATATACAACAGGGTGGACGATATGCTCTATATCGATACCG
Organism: Lachnospiraceae bacterium; assembly: GCA_003488445.1. Taxonomy (GTDB): domain Bacteria; phylum Bacillota; class Clostridia; order Lachnospirales; family Lachnospiraceae; genus NK4A144. Next base: position 8,507 of record DNLO01000166.1, read on the forward strand.
GGGTGTTCAATTCGGGAGATGTGATAGTGCGTCCCGATTCCACCGACAGATATACCGTAAGCAGCAAGGAGACCCTTACGGGAGTCTACAATATGAACAAGGGCTATGCCGATTTCACCAAGATCTCTGTCATCAATTCCAACAAAGAGTATTCCATAGTGGAGTCGGAATCCATGTATGACCTGCAGGTCTATGACTATATAGTTCTGGACGGTGACGGAGTCAACGACAGTGACTTTGTCCGGGATACCGATCTGAAGAACGGAAAGAAGGAGAACCAATGATAAAGGAAAATCTGAAGACTGTAGAGGCTAATATATGTGCCGCATGCGAGAGAGCAGGAAGGGACCGGAGCGAGGTGACCCTCATCGCCGTGAGCAAGACCAAGCCTGTAGAAGATCTGATGGAAGCATATGACGCAGGGATCAGGGTCTTCGGAGAGAATAAGGTGCAGGAGCTTGTGGGTAAGATGGATCAGATGCCGAAGGATATACACTGGCATATGATAGGGCATCTCCAGAAGAACAAAGTGAAATACATCGTCGGCAGAGTGGATCTGATACACGGAGTGGACAATGAAGAGCTGGCGGAAGAGATAAATAAGCGGGCTGAAAAGGCCGGTGTGGTGCAGGATATCCTTATTGAGGTGAACATCGCATCGGAGGATACGAAGTTCGGAGTGGCTCCCGATAAGGTAAAAGACCTTTATGTCAATATACAAAAACTCCCTTATGTAAACGTGCGTGGACTGATGTGCATAGCACCAAATGTTGACCTCCCTGAAAAAAACAGACAACATTTTGTAAATTTACATAAAATTTATGTTGACATAATGGGATTATTAGGGCATAATAATCGGGTAGATGTTATGTCAATGGGAATGACCGGGGATTATCAGGTTGCCATCGAAGAAGGAGCTACGATGGTGCGCGTAGGCACCGGGATATTCGGATCCAGAAACTAAAACAGGGAGGGTTTGTTAAAAATGGGAGTTGTTGATAAGTTCCTCAGATCTATGCAGTTCTCTGATGAAGATTACGAAGATGACTTCGAAGAGGAAGAAGATGAGGTAATAGAGCCCAGAAGAAACAGCAGGTTCAGCCGTGATGCTGAAGAAGATGAAGAGTACAGACCTCGCAGATCAAAGATCATGCAGATGCCTTCATCAAGAAAGAGCGGAAGAGGGGGAGCGTTTTCCTCGGGAATGGGAGTGTGCGTGGTCAAGCCCACTTCTGTAGAGGATGGACAGGTCATTATAGATACATTGCTCGACAACAGGACAGTCGTTGTGAACCTTGAGGGTATCACTACAGATACAGCTCAGAGGATCATGGACATCACCTTCGGTGCCAATGTTGCACTGGACGGACACCTTCAGCAGATCTCAAGGAACATTTTTATCGTTACACCCAGAAGTGTGGCGATATCAGGCGATCTGCAGGAAGCGATCGGCGGCGGTCAGGTCGATATGTTTGGTATAGCCAAGTAAGGTATATCATAAGGTTTGAAGTGGGGAAAGCTGCGGTGATAGCCGCAGCTTTCTTCAAGTAAAAGTAGTATATTGAGGTTTCATTGCAGAACACAATAAAGGTAAAACATAAAGACGGCGGGTATGATATATGCTTCGCTGAGAGCTTTGAGTCTCTGCCTGAGATGCTCGTCGCACTGGGATATAAGGGCAGGCGGCTCTGCATCGTCACCGACAGTAATGTACAGGGACTTTATCTGGATGAGCTGAGGACGTGTCTTTTTGGTGTGTCCGATGATATCAGTTCCATTGTCTTCAAGGCGGGTGAAGAGAGCAAAAATCTCGATACCGTAAAGGAAATATACAGGGGGCTGATCCGATACAAGCTGGACCGGAAGGATCTGATACTGGCTCTCGGAGGAGGGGTCGTGGGTGATATGGCAGGATTTGCTGCAGCCACCTACCTTCGCGGCATAGATTTCGTACAGATACCGACCACTCTGCTTTCCTGCACCGATTCCTCTATCGGCGGCAAGACCGGAGTGGACCTCGATGAGTTCAAGAACATGGTAGGGGCTTTCCATATGCCGAGACTGGTATATATGAACCTGTCCACTCTTCAGTCTCTTTCCGCGAGAGAGTTTGCCTCCGGAATGGGAGAGGTCCTGAAACACGGACTGATAAAGGATGCTGCCTACTACGAGTGGCTCATCAATCATTTCAGCGAGATCAATGACAGGGATATACCTTCTCTCAGATATATGATACAAAGATCCTGTGAGATCAAGCGGGATGTGGTGGAAAAGGATCCTACCGAGCAGGGTGAGAGGGCACTGCTGAACTTCGGACATACAATAGGACATGCGATCGAGAAATACATGGATTTTACGCTGAAGCACGGAGAATGCGTGGCTCTGGGGATGATAGCTGCCTGCTACATTTCATACAGGAGAGAGCAGCTGACGACCGAGGAGTTCTACGAGATAAGGGATATGTTCATGCCCTTCTTTCTGCCGCTCACGCTGCCGGATGATGCCGACGCTTATAAGATCCTCGAGTATACCAAGTCAGACAAAAAGATGCAGTCGGGAAAGATCAGGTTTATCCTGCTGAAAGACGTGGGATGTGCCTGTATCGACACTACCGTGACCGACGAGGAGATGCTTCAGGGCATCAGGCAGCTGATCATAAATGATGAAGGTGAATGATGGGAAAAGCTAAAAGGATCATATTTTTTTTAATAGATATGCTTGTGATGGCGGGACTTGTTCTCCTGGACAGGTTTACCAAGGAGCTTGCCGTTGAGCATCTGAAAGACAGACCTCCCTACAAGCTGATACCCGATGTCTTTGAGTTCCGGTATCTGGAGAACAGAGGAGCAGCCTTCGGAATGCTTCAGGACAGGCGAGAGTTCTTTATCGCTGTAGGTGCCATATTCCTGCTGGTGATCCTTTATTTTCTGATAAGGCTCCCGGCAACGAAGAAGTATCATGTGCTCAGATTCTGTCTGGTGACAATAGGTGCCGGAGCTATAGGCAATCTATACGACAGGATAATGCTCGGATATGTGATAGATTTCCTCTATTTCATCTATATCGATTTTCCTATTTTCAATGTGGCTGATATATATGTGACTGTCTCTGCGGCAATGCTGGTGATACTGTTTCTCTTCATATACAAGGATGAGGATCTCGACATGAAAAAGGCCAATAAGGTGAAGGTGCATTCTTCCATGGTGGTCCCCAGTGGAAAGGACAAAAAGAAAAACGGTACCGACGACAGGGGGCTTGATGACATCTGAGATCCAAAGCCTCAGCTTTACTGTGGCAGAAGAGCTTGAAGGGCTGAGACTGGACAAGGGGATATCAGAATTCTATGAGGATATATCCAGATCGCGGATCAACGGACTGATCAAAGAGGGCGGAGTCCTGGTTGACGGCAGGAGTGCCAAGGCTTCCTATAGGCTGGAGGCCGGCGACGAGGTGTCTTTTTCTCTTCCTTCGGCTGAGATACCCGATATAGTGCCGGAGGATATACCGATCGACATCCTGTACGAGGACGAAGATATCCTCATAGTAAACAAGCCGAAGGGGATGGTGGTGCATCCTGCGGCAGGTCACTATACGGGGACTCTGGTGAATGCCCTGATGTATCACTGCAGCGATCTGTCGGGGATCAACGGGGTAATGCGACCGGGTATAGTACACCGGATCGACAAGGATACTACAGGATCCGTCGTAGTCTGCAAGAATGACAGTGCCCACAGATATGTGGCCGGACTGCTGAAGGAACACAGTATCGACAGAAGATACCGGGCTATAGTGCACGGGAGATTCGATACGGAGAGCGGAACAGTCGACCTGCCCATAGCACGGGACAGGCGTGACAGGAAGAAGATGGCAGTTGACCCCTCCGGCAAGAGAGCAGTGACTCATTACAGAGTCCTTGATTCATTCCGGGAATACTCCTATGTGGAGTGCAGGCTGGAGACCGGAAGGACCCATCAGATCAGGGTTCACATGACACATATCGGACATCCTATACTGGGTGATGAGGTGTATGGCGTAAGAAAATCACGGTTTCATACGGTGGGTCAGACGCTTCATGCCTATTTCATCGGAATGGACCGGCCGGGGGACAGAGAGCATATTGAAGTGGTCGCTCCTTTACCCGCCTACTTTGAGGATCTTTTGAAAAAGATCGGGAAATAAGATACAATTGATCTGTGTTTTTTCTTCAGGAGGAGGTAGCAATGAATTCAGTCATAACCATTGGAAGACAGTTCGGATCCGGCGGGCGTGAGATAGCCCAGAAAGTCGCTTCCGAGTTCGGCATCAAGTGCTATGACAAGGAGCTTCTTGCCAGAGCCGCCAAGGATTCCGGGCTTTGCGAAGAGGTGTTCGAGCATCATGATGAAGTTCCCACGAATTCTTTTCTCTACAATCTTGTGATGGACACATATTCGTTCGGATACAATTCTTCCGCATATGTGGATATGCCGGTGTCACACAAGGTCTTTCTTGCCCAGTTCGATACCATTAAGAAGCTCGCTGACGAGGAACCCTGCGTGATAGTGGGAAGATGTGCCGACTATGCGCTCCAGGGCAGGGACAATCTTATAAGGATCTTCATTTCCGGTGATGAGGATGTGAAGATAAAGCATGTGATGGAGAGATTCGGCATCACGGAGCAGCAGGCGAAGGAGATGTGTACCAAGAAGGACAAGCAGCGCCGCAGCTACTATGATTATTATTCCTCAAAGAAATGGGGGAATGTGAACACCTATGATCTGGCCGTGAACTCTTCAGTACTCGGAATAGACGGCACGGCGGAGTTCATCATCCAGTATGTGAATGACGTGGAGAAGCGCAGAGCGTGAAATACAAGGATCAAAAAGAGAATGAGGCCAGACTCAAGGCCGATGCGATATCAAAAGAACTGCCAAGCTTCGTGAGGCAGTTCTTTATGCAGGAGGAGAATCATCTCTCCGGGATGACCCTATACTCCTACGCTTCGCAGCTCCGCACCTTTTTCCAGTACCTGAGGGAGAGCAGTCCGTACTTTGCGAAAAAAGAGATGATACAGATCACCACGGATGACATGGATGCGCTTACCGATGCGGATATTGCAGAGTTCCTCCACGATCTGCGCATGCCGAAGAAGAGGAGCAGCAACGCCGGGGAGTCTGTATGCTCCGAGACTACCATCATGCATTATATGGTCTCTCTTAACCGTCTGTTCAATTATCTGGCGGCACACAGGTACATCAAGGCCAATCCCGTGGAGCTGATCAAAAGAGGAAGGGTAAAAAAGAAAGAGATCATCTATCTTGAAAAAGATGAGAAAAAGGAGCTGCTCGATACCGTAGCTACCGGGGAGAAGCTCACGAAGAATCAGCAGAAATTCCATGATATCAAGGCTTCGAAGCGCGACACTGCCATATGTACTGTCTTTCTTGATACAGGCATCCGTGTATCGGAGCTTGTGGGGATGAACCTGAATGACATCAATTTCACGAAGCACGGGATCAGAGTTTTCAGAAAGGGCGGAAACTTTGATACCGTATATATGAGCGATCACGCTGAAGCAGTGCTTGCCGACTATATCGAGAACGGCAGACCGTATTACAAGCCGGCTGAGAAGGAGGAGGCGGTCTTTCTCAACAGGTCAGGTGAGAGGATCAGTGTGAGGGCCATACAGAAGCTGGTGAAGAAGTATATGCTTTCAAGTGTGCCGGACAAGGCCGAGAAGATCACGCCGCATAAGCTGCGGACCACGTTCGCTGAGAACATGCTCTTAAAGACAGGGGACGTGGAGAAGGTGCAGAAGCTTATGGGGCATTCTGCCATATCCAGTACCATGCACTATGTCACGAGCACGGAGGAGGCCATCGAGGCCGTACGCAATCTCTCCCAGGACTGAGTCAGGAAGTCAACGGGGACGGTTCTCATTGACTTATTTGGGGATCCACTGCTATCGGCCCGCGTCAGCCGGCGATAGTTTTTGTTG
>DNLO01000225.1 GCA_003488445.1 Lachnospiraceae bacterium
TTATAAGCTCAGCTTTTCTCTTCGGATCTCTCTCCTTTTCAGCCTCTTCCTTTGCGAGAGCCGAGTATCTTCTCGCATACTCTATCACCGCATTGCATGAGATGAGCACTGCCTCCAGGAATCTTCTCTTTGTGGCATACTCCGCATCCCCGACACAAAGCCGGCTCAGCACCTCGGAGGTCTGCTCCATTATTCCTCTCAGGCCCTCGTTTATCACTCTGTCATAATGCACATTGACATGGCCCACGCCGTTGTAGTAATAGTTCCCCGGTGTGAAGAAGTTGTGATCCATGGCGCGGAGAGTCTCGGGAGCCATATAGCTTCTGGCAAGCTCGCTGGTGGTCCTGCCCTTCCAGTAGGGATTCACTGCCCTGAGTCTTCTCTTGGTGTCCTCGGATATATAGAAGGGATCTGCTGTCCTGGTCTCCACCGTATCGAACTCGGCCTCAAGCCACTCATAGGAGAACTCGGGATAGGTCTGGCATCCTCTGGGTGCCAGTGTGGTGCTTCCCACTATGAGCTCCTCGGGACGGATGATGATGGGAAGGTTCTTAAGGATATGGTCAAAAGCGAGTGCTTTCCTCGTAGTCTCGGGGAGTCCTTCGCTCGCTTTATATGACTCTGTGATAAGCTCCGCCCTTGCAGGCTCTATTTCCGGCATCTTTTCGAACAGATGCTTTACCAGTCTTGATATTCTCTCTGACTTCGCAGCAGGAGTACTGTCAAAATCTCTCATGTTTTACCTCACTTCCGTTCATCCGGGATAAACTGTTCTGATGTTCTTCTGCTCGAGTACCTCGAGCCATCTGGCATCCGGCTTTTTATCCGTTATCAGTACGTCCACCCTGTCCAGACTGCACACCTGTGCGAAGGATGCACGTTTGAACTTTTCCGAATCCACTACCAGGTATACCCTGTCCGAAGCGTTGATGGCGGCCTGCTTCACTCCGGCCACCTCATCGTTCCCTTCAGTGACACCCCTGTCTATGTCCAGCCCGTTGCAGGATATGAAGGCTTTGTTCATGTGGTACTGCCTGATATCCTCCAGGGCCCTTCCTCCTGTCAGCGACATGGAGTCAAATTTCAGTATTCCGCCCGTCAGCATTATCTGTGCTCCGGGTATGTTGCCCAGGGTCACGGCGTTCTCTATCGAATTCGTTATCACTGTGAGCTTGTCGGTTTCCTTTTTCCTGACAGCTCTCGACAGGAACACTGTAGTGGATGATGCATCCATGAATATGTGATCACCCGGCTCTATCTCCTCCACTGCAAGCTCGGCTATCTGACTCTTCTTTTCGGGATTGATCTCGCACCTCATGTTGAAGGGGAGATCCGTGCCATAGTCCTCGTTGAGCACCGCTCCGCCGTATCCCTTGATGACATAGCCGTCCTTGTCCAGCTTGTCCAGATCTCTCCTGATGGTCTCCTCCGACACCTCGAATCTCCTGCTGAGTTCGTTCACGAAGACCTTCTTTTTCTCGTGTACTTCCCTCAGTATTAAGTTACGTCTTTCAGCCGAGAGCATGATCTGCGCGTTACCTCTGTAGCTTTAGAAAATGAATGGCATCAGATGCTCCGAGGGTCTCGGGATCACTGCCTCGTCCAGGAACATGCCCTTGTCTCCGGCTGCAGCCTTGGCCGAGTCAATGGCAGCCTGCACCGCGGATACCGATCCTGTCAGGGTCATGTAGCTCTTTCCGCACATTCCCTTGGCGAGCCTCAGCTCCAGCAGGTCCACTATAGCCGTCTTGGCAGCCACATCGGCAGCTACTATGAGCGCTGCCACATCATACGTTTCCAGTACGCCGAGGGCGTCTATATCCGTACGCGGTGCCGTCCCGTATATAGCCGGGAAGATGGACTCATGCGGATTGCCCAGGACGAAGGTGTCTATCACCTTGTCTCCGTATGTATACGCTGCCCTGTCCACCGAGGCCTTTACTGCCGATATCTCTCCCGATATCAGGATCACGAACTTGCCCGGACATGTGACCTCTGCCTGCATCAGCTCGACTTCGGCGGTCTTTGCCATGTCATCCGCCGCCTTGAATCCCGAAGATACAGTATTGCATTCCACCATTCCTATTGCCTTAGCCACGTTACTGTCTCCTTAGCTCTTTTTTATCGGTTGTCTTTTACCAGTGTGATCTCTCTGTCGCCGACAGATCTTACTGTCCCGTCTATAGGACTGTGTATGTTCACTGACAGTCCCTCGGCCGCCGCTGCTATGATCTGCCCTCTGCTCACCCTGTCCCCTGCTGCCACCGCAGCCTTCGCGGGAGCACCGATATGCTGGCTCAGAGGCACGCTCAGCACGGAGCACTCTGTCAGCTCATCATTTATCGCAGCTTCCCTGTCATATGCATGCAGCCCCAGCCTGTGTGCCAGTCTGTGTACCGGCACCTTTCTCTCTTCTCTTCCTTCGGGCACGGGTGCAGCCTTCTTCTTCTCTACGGGTACGCCGCCGGCTCTCAGGGCCTGCTTGAACTCCTGGATTATCGTCTTCGGAGACAGTCCCTGGGGGCAGGCATACTTTTCGCATATCCCGCATCCGCTGCAATACATTGCACCGAGGAACGGAGCGAGGTCCGTCGTGTCCGAGTTTGCCACGGCCCTCATGATCCTGTGGGGCTCTATGGGATGTCCCAGGGCATGTCTTGAGCAGAGATCCGTACAGGTCCTGCACTGACAGCAGGCAGACGACGCTCTTCTCTTCTCCGTTTTCATATCCTTATCTGCCTGCAGCACCAGCTTGTGGTCCTTCGGCAGTATTATGATCGCATTTGTCGTTTTTGTGATGACGGTATCTTCGTTTCCGAATCTCCCCATCATGGGGCCGCCCATCAGATATGCCGGCTCTTTTACAGTCACGTTGCCGGCCGCCTTCACGGCATCCCCCACTCTCATTCCCAGAGGGAGTCTCAGAGTCTTCGGCGTATCTATCTCGCCTACTATGCTCACCAGTTTGTCCGTGACGGGATGTCCCTCGTGCACGGCACGGTATATGTTGTACATGGTCTCCACGTTGTAGACCACGACGTTCTCATCTATCGGAAGCCCGCCGGGGCTTATCACTCTGCCGGTCACCTCATAGATCAGTACCACCTCGTCGCCCATGGGGTATGCTGCCTTCAGCTCATGGATGCGCACCTTAGGATAGTCCCCTATGACCTGATCCACAGCGTTTATCGTCTCTTTATATTCGCTCTTGATCCCGATGAATGCTTCTGCGGCACCCATTGCTGCCCTTACCTCATCGAGCATGCCGATGATCTCTCTTGCATGCAGGGCCAGCAGCTGCCTGTGGAGCTTCAGCAGAGGCTCGCACTCCACACAGTTCAGTATCACGGTGTCCGCTTTATCGGTCATCTTGGCATATGACGGGAAACCGGCTCCGCCGGCTCCCACCACGCCGCTCTTTCTTGTGATCTCCTTCAGCTCTTCCAGGTTCATGAACCGATGATCTCCATTCCGTCCTGACCGTCATCCACTATGCCAACGATGGCTGCATCCACCGGAGCATCCGGCATGTCACAGCCTATCCGTGCTGCGGATCCCTGTGCCACGAGCACCTTTTCACCGATCCCCGCTCCGATGATATCTATGGCGATGAGATCCGTCCCGGTGTTCATGGTCTTTTCGGGCCTGACGATCATGAATTTGTTTCCTACCAGTTTTTCACTTTTTCTTGTGGAGAAGATACTCCCCATCACTGTCCCGATTATCATACAGGCATCCTTTGCTCACATTATCATAGCCGTGTCGCCCTGCTTGATCTGACATGCATTGGCTTCATCGGTATCAATATGCATCTCCAGGGAAAAAGAGGGGTCTACACGGATCTTTACCTTGTCGAGCACCGCTCCTCTCTCATTTCCCATCTTCACGGAGACATAGTCCCCGTCCTTCAGGCCTGCTCCCGCAGCTTCCTCGGGAGTCATATGTATGTGACGTGCAGCTACTATGCATCCCTCCTGCAGATAGATGGCTCCTTTGGGTCCCACCAGAGCTATCGGTGCGGATCCGGCCAGATCTCCCGACTCTCTTAAGGGTGCGTTCACTCCCAGCGTGCGGGCATCCGTAGCCGATATCTCCACCTGAGATGCCTTTCTCACAGGTCCGAGTATGCGCACGTTCTCTATCGCACGCAGCTTCAGTCCCACCAGAGTGCACTGCTCGTTTGCAGCCCACTGTCCGCCCATCAGGTCCTTCTTTTTCGTCAGCTGATAGCCCTGTCCGAAGAGGCGCTCCACGTCAGCCTGGCAGAGGTGTATATGTCTGGCCGATACCCCCACCGGCACAGACATCCTGCCCTCTGCGCTGTTCTCTCCAAGCGCCTGTATCACCAGTCTGGTGATATATTCTACGTTTGTGCTGTCCAAATCAGCTCCGCCTTTCCCGTCTTCAAGCCTTCAGCTTGGGCAGTATCATCTCTACATCGTTGTGAGGACGAGGTATCACGTGTGTAGCTATGAGCTCACCGAGAGAAGAAGCTGCGTTGCTGCCTGCCTCTAC
>DNLO01000039.1 GCA_003488445.1 Lachnospiraceae bacterium
CCCTGTTCCCTGTCAGATAGAAAAGGTGCAGTTTTCTCTTTGCTCTGGTCATGCCTACATAAAGAAGCCTGCGCTCCTCTTCTATATCAGATGGCTCCGTGGCCCTGTGATATGGCACTATCCCCTTGTTGACATCAGCGATGAATACCTCATCGAACTCCAGCCCCTTGCAGGCATGAAGAGTCATCACCTTTATCGACGAACCTTTCGTATCCCTGTCTGCTGCCGTGCATCGATCTCCTCTCTCATCGATGGCTCTGATCCACTCATATATGGATCCATATCCCGATGCCAGCTCCGTGATGGTCTCTATATCTTTCAAAGGGATCCCTCTTTCTGCGAGATATCCGTCGTATCCCACCACCCTTCTGAGATATCTGATTGCTGCAGCCGGCTTCATGCGGCCCATCCTGTTCACATCCTGAAGGAGCTCCTCTGCCTTCTTTCCGGCTTCCGGGATCCTCTCATAGTATCTCAGCGCATCCTTCAATGTGCTCCCCTCACTGCCGTAAGCCTCCCTGCCTATATGCCTCTCAGGTCTGTTCATCACTCTTAAGATATCCGCTCTGTCATATCTGTCCGAGGCCAGTCTCAGATATGCCCTGATGTCCTTTCCGGTTTCCGTATCATATATATCTTTTCTCCGACCCTTCATTTCCACGCCGGCTCCTCTCTCCGAGAGCATCCTCCCGAAAAGATCTGCCAGCTCGTTGGTCCGCACCAGTACGGCCGCATCCTCTGTTCCGGACTCCGACAGTGCCGCAAGTATCGCCTTCGTCTCGGACTCCCTACCATCAAAGCTCCGTATGTCCACCGCATCCCCCGGCAGCACAAAGGCCGTCTGCCTTTTTTCTATCCTGTCCCTGTTCTTTGATATCAGGTCCGAGGCAGCCTCCACTATGGGTCCTGCACACCTGTAGTTCATCTCGAGCCTGTATATACATGCACTCTCAAAGTCCTCCGTGAAGAGCCGCATCATATGGGGATCCGCTCCGCGAAAGCCGTAGATCGACTGATCGTCATCCCCCACTGCATATATGTTCCTGTCTTCACCCGCGAGCATCCTGACCGTTTCGTACTGTATCGGATCTATATCCTGAAACTCGTCTATCTGGATGTATCTGTACCTGTCGCTCCACAAAGCAAGCCGTGAGGGCTCCTTCAGGAAAAGATCCCTGCACCTGATCGTCATGTCATCATAGTCCAGGAGTCTGGCACGCCTCATACCCTCACAGTATCTGTCATAGATAACGGTAAGCTCATCTGCCGGGAAGAGACCATACTCCTTTTGCGGCTCCACGGGAAGTGTTCCCGTCTTTATGCTGCTGATAAGAGAAGCCAGCTCATCCACCGCACCACAGATATCCGTCGTCTCGATGCCTGCCTTACCTATGAGATCCCTGAGCATCGTGTATCTGTCTGCGGCTTTTATGATATTCTCAGCAGTCAGCCCGTATGTATGTTTAAGAATGGAAAGGAAGACCGAATGAAATGTACCGAACGTAAGATATGCCGCATCTGCTCCAAGCATGGAGCCTGCTCTTTCTTTCATTTCCTTTGCTGCGGCCTTTGTGAATGTGAGTGTGAGGATGTGGTGTGGATCGATACCAAGTTCGAGGATGAGATGCAAGATGCGTCTGATGATGGTGTATGTCTTGCCGGAGCCCGGCCCCGCTATCACAAGTGCGGGACCGTCACCGTGTCTGATCGCGGCTCCCTGAGCCGCATTTGGTTCTCTCACGTGCCTTCCTCCAGCAGTACGATGCCTCTGTCTATCCTCTCAAGAGACTCCTGCCTGCCCAGGATCTCCATGAGCTCCGTGGCTCCTCCCGGTGTCATCTGCTTGCCGGAAACCGCTGTACGCAGCGGCCAGAGTATCTGTCCGTTCTTCATGCCGTTCTCTTCGGCGAAGCCCTTTAAGAGCTCGTAGAGAGCATCATTGCTCCAGTCCTTCGTATCCTCCAGCAGGGGACGTATCTTCTTAAGTGCCTCCAGCGAGGACTCCTTTGTGGTCTTCATCTTCTTGTGTTCATACATCGCGGTGTCGTATTCGGGAAGCGACTCAAAGAAATCTATATGATCCTTTATATCCGAGAAGAGCTCTATCCTGCTCTGTACCATGCCTGCTATATGCTTCAGGTCCAGGGGCTTTGTGATCACCGCTTTTATGTAGGGCAGAGCCATCTCGCAGAACGCATCGGGATCCATCTTCTTTAAGTATTCACCGTTCATCCAGCGAAGCTTCCCATAGTCGAATACCGCCGGGCTCTTGCTTATCTTATGATAATCAAATCTTTCTATGAGCTCTTCCATGCTCATTATCTCCTGATTGTCCTCAGGAGACCAGCCCAGAAGTGCCACGAAATTGACTATGGCCTCAGGCAGAAATCCCTGCTCCAGAAGGTCCTCGAAGGATGAATGCCCGGATCTCTTGGAGAGCTTCTTGTGATCCTCATCGGTGATCAGCGGACAGTGGATATACTCGGGTATCTCCCAACCGAACGCCTCGTAAAGCCTGTTGTACTTCGGCGAGCTGGACAGATACTCGTTCCCCCTCACCACATGGGTGATCCCCATAAGATGATCATCCACCACATTCGCGAAGTTGTACGTAGGGAAGCCGTCACTCTTGATCAGTATCATGTCATCAAGCTCGGAGTTGTCTACCGAGATGTCCCCGTAGATATCATCATGGAAGGTAGTTGTACCCTCCGTGGGATTGTTCTGTCTTATCACATAGGGAATGCCGCTCTTAAGCTTCTCTTCTACCTCTTCCCTGGTGAGGTTCAGACAGTGCTTGTCATATACGGTTATCTCCTTGTCCGTGCCCTCCACCTTCGTCTTGAGGGATGCGAGCCTCTCGGGAGTACAGAAGCAGTAATAGGCCTCTCCCTTGTCCACGAGCTCCTTCGCATACTTAAGGTACAGTCCCGACTTCACGCGCTCCGACTGTACATAGGGTCCCACACCGCCGTCCCTGTCGGGTCCCTCATCGTATGTGAGTCCGGTAGCCTTCAGAGTGCGGTTGATGATATCCACTGCACCCTCCATCTCGCGTTCCTGATCCGTATCCTCTATGCGAAGGATGAAGTCTCCTCCGGCATGTCTCGTTATCAGATAAGCATAGAGTGCCGTCCTCAGATTGCCTACATGCATCCTTCCCGTAGGTGAAGGTGCGAATCTTGTCCTTACTTTACTCATTTACTCTTACTCTCCTCCGTCTTCTTTATCGTATATCCTGCCGGTCTTCAGTCTTTACATTCCACCAGCTCTATGAGTCCTGTCTGTCTTCTGAACATGAAGCACACCCTGGCGCCTCCGATGGCCGGGGCAGGCTCCGTCTCACCCGCCGGGGTATATCCTTCCTCTCTGAGCCTTGATACAGCCTCCTCTATATCATCACAGCAGTAGCAGATATGATACGGGGCATTCCCGAGCTTCTTCAATGTGGCATACACCGGGGATCTGTCGCTCTTAGGAGATACCAGCTCTATCCTGTAGCCGTCATTTGTCATGAAGATGATATCCACATCCCTGATGCTGTCATACACCGTCTCCGTCTCTTTCACATATCCCAGCGCTTCGAAGGAGGCTGCGGCTTTTTCCATGTCCTTTGCAAGATATCCGATATGATGTATCTTCATCTCATCCTTCCTCTGTCACAGCATCTATACCCGCATATGTACGAAGCCATTTTCTCTCGTTCTCATCGAGGCTGTCCTTAAGTCTCTCATACACTTCCTTCTGATACCGCTCGTAAAGCTCTGTCTCATCGGATGTCATAAGGCTCCTGTCGATCCCTCTGTCATCTATCGGCACGTAAGTGAGACATTCAAAGCCGTAGAAGGTGCCGTCTACAGTCTGCTCTGCTTCCTTCACCATGAGGATGCTCTCAAGCCTCACGCCGAATCTCCCCTCCCTGTATATACCGGGCTCGTCAGAGACCAGCATGCCGGGCTGCAGCGGCTTCTGATCGGCAGTGTATTTATATCTTATGGCCTGGGGCCCCTCGTGTACGTTCAGCATATACCCTATACCGTGCCCCGTACCGTGCCTGTAGTCCATGCCTTTTTGCCACAGCCTCTGCCTTGCGAGTATATCCAGGTTCACTCCCGTGCACCCCTTCAGGAAGGTCGTATACATCAGCTTCAGCATACCTGCCGCAGTCAGAGTGAAGGCTTCCTTCTCTTCCTCCGTGATCTCTCCCATGACGATCGTCCTGGTCACATCGGTGGTGCCTCCCTCGTACTGTCCTCCGGAGTCCACCATATACAGTCCCTTCTTCTCTATGACCCTGTCATGCTCTTTCGAGGGGGAATAATGGATGATGGCGGCATTGTCGCCGTATGCCGATATGGTCTCAAAGGAGGGCTCCCTGAACTCCTTTATCTGCTTCCTGAAGTTCAAAAGACCGGCTGCCGCGCTCATCTCGGTCTCCTCAGTGTCCACGGTTGTGATCCATCTGATGAATCTCGTCAGCTGCAGCGAATCCTTCAGATATATCTTTCTGATATGCTCCCTCTCCACCGGATTCTTCACTGCCTTCATCATCTCCACCGGAGAGTATCTGTCCAGGATCTTTGCTCTCTTCTTTATGATCCTGTAATGCAGATAGCTCACATATCTCGTATCCAGCATCACTCTGCCGGATACCGCATTGCTTTTCAGAAATCCCGCTATATCCTCATAAGGCTTCACAAGAGACGCCGTATAGCCGGTATCCGCCTTTTCATCCGTAAGGAAGATAAAGGCCTTTTCCAGAGTGATGTAGGCATAGGCCATGGCCACCGGTGTGTATCTGATGTCACGTGCCCTTATATTGAAAAGATATGCGATATCATCAAGCTTGGAAAGGAAGATGGCATCGCACCCTTCCTTTTTCAGCTCTTCTCTCAGTGCCGCTATCCGGTCTATGCTGCTCTCGCCGCTTATCTCATCCGGGATGGTCTCTATAGCAGACCTTGGAAAAGCCGGTCGTTCATAGATCTTATCCGACAGATCCTTTCTGCAGGAGATACGATGAGAAGGGATGCTCTTTTTCAGCTTCCTTCCGGCAGCTGCCGCAACGGTCCTGCCGTCAAATCCCAGCACGGCATCCTTAGGAAAGCTCTGCTTCATGTAGGTCACCATATCGGGAACTCCCTCTTCTCCGGACTTCATGAGCCGTATTCCGGATCCTTCGAGTTCACGCTCCGCCTGTATGAAATACCGTCCGTCTGTCCAAAGCAGTGCCTCATCCTCTGTCACGAGCAGATCTCCCGCCGAGCCCGTAAAGCCCGAGAAGTATTCCCTGACCTTGAAATATTCGTTCACGTACTCCGAGGCATGGAAATCCGAGGTGGGGATATAGTAAGCATATATCCCCTCCTTCTTCATCCTCTTTCTGAGCTTCTCTACCCTTTCTGCTGCGGGATTTGCCATGCTCAGTCTTCGATCCTCTCCATTATTGCATCTATGAGCTCACCCACATCCTTGAGGCCCTGTACTTCCTTCATCACGAACTTGAACCCGAACTCTTCCTCGATCTCATTCATGAGGCTCAGATGAGTGAGACTGTCCCAGCCGTCCACATCCGATGCTACCGTATCGTCCTCCAGGACGAGCTCGTCATCATCAAAGATGTCACGCGCTATCTCGCATACCTTCTCCATCACTTCTTCTCTGGTCATTGTTCACCTCCATCGGTAATATATGTTTTCAGTATCTTAAAATCATCCGTCTTCAGCTCGTACTTTCCTTCGGATATCCTCTCAAATCCCATTCTGTCGTACATTTCCTTCACCATGGCATTCTTGGGTGTAGGTATATATTCTGCCTTCAGCAGTCTGCATCCGCTGTCCGCGGCAGTCCGTACCGTCTTGTTGATTATATACTCCTCCATGCCGCGCTTCAGCACTCTGCAGCTCATGAGCCAGGTGTCGATGAAGAACGTGTCCTCCGTCTCCCGTTTCATGATGACCACGGATACAAGCCCGTGATCTCCGAATCTGTCCTTCAGAGTGAAATAGAGGGTGACGTATCCGTCATCTTCTGCGATACGCGCTATATCGTCCTCTGTATATCTTACGGTCCTCAGATTGAACTGATTGGATCTCTGGGTGAGCTGGGCGATCCTTGGGTATCTCATGGGATCGAAGGGCCTTCCCTCTCCCTTCATCTCCAAGCTCTTAAGATAATCGTCTATAGATGCAAATGCAGTCTCGCTCTCTCTCCTCTTCGCCTCGGCCTGATACATTCCTGTCCTGTCGGCGTCCTCTTCGGAGTAGGAGGCCGTCTCGAAGTAGTTCATGCTCTGAAGGAAGGACAGATAGCAGGCAGGATCCTCAGGAAGATCCGGTACGGTTATCTCCGGTATCATGCTCTTTACAAGATCGCGCTCGAAGGGATTGTCATCCAGGAAGACTATCGAGTCCATCCCGATGTTCAGCGTCTGCCGGATATGCCTGATATTGGATGCCTTGTCCTCCCAGTTCGCGACAAACATGGCAAAGTCCGAAAGGCGAAGCACCATCTCCTCATGCTTTTCAAAGGGCTCTTTTGCCGCAGCCTCCTCATTCTTGCTGCACACCGCCAGCAGGATGCCTCTTTCCTTCAGCTGCTTCAGATAGAGCTGCAGATCCGTGAACACATGGCCTCTGCCCAGCTCGCCTATCTCTATGCCCGAGAGTCCGTCATCTCCTATGACACCTCCCCAGAGAGTGTTGTCCAGATCGCATATCACGCATTTGATGATACGACCGGACATGGCGCTTATCACATCATACACTTCCTTCGCCACATATCCCCAGGAGTTCAGATCCACATTCACTTTCGCATTGTAGTAGAGCACGGGATCATAGAAAGCCTCCGTTCCGAGAGCGACCTGCACCGAGAGTATGTCCACCGGATATACACTCTTTCTCTTGCTCATCGCTTCCTGCAGCAGGCCGTTCAGTCTGCGTATCTGGTAGGTGAAGGAATCAGCCACCTTTATCCCGTAGTTGCCGAAGGCTGCATCCCTTATCTCCGTAAAGTTCATCTGGAGTATCCTGGCCTTGGAGTGCTGCTCTATGAGGTCCCAGTATCTTTCGATCCTTTTTTGTACCGAGTCCGCGAAGTCTTTCCTGCTGCCTGCCGGAAGCTCCATGAACTCTTCGTAGAGCTTCTCGCTGGCAAGATATATCAGCATCATATCCGGAGCGAAAGCATAGCTTTCCGACCCCTCGTCGAGAAGCTGTGCATCGATCTGATTGTAGTCGGCATCATATACCTTAAGGTTCATGCCCTGAAGATGGGCATAGCCGGATATGCACTGGGAAAGGAACTGTGTCGCGCAGGTGCCGAGCACTGCGAGTCTTATCTCCTTTCCTTCCACATCCTTCTTTGAGGCTTTGGTCAATTCCCTGAATCTGTACATCTTCCCGTCCTTATCTGCCGAATCCGGCATCTATATCCATCAGCCTGAGATCCAGCTCTCTTTCACCGTACTCTGATATTACTATATCAGGATGTACAAAGTCGATAAAATCCTGGTCCACCCTGTAGCTCCATACAAAGGTCAGATCGGAAAAGCACTCCGCAAGCTCAGGCAGCATGCATACCCCTATCATGGAGTCGCCGAGTATGAGCACGCTCTTTTTGGGGGCATCATCATTGTGGAACATCGCACAGAGCGCCGGATTGTATACGTTCTTTGCGTACATCAGGCTCTGGAAGGCCTCGTACCTCTCACCGCTCTCCACCTGCACTGCCCTTATATCCACAGGCTTCCAGTCGATGAAGCTCTCCTCTGTCACCTTCCTGCCCGAAAGGCTGACAGGCCCCATCATGTCGGAAAGATCTCCCGCAAACGGGCCCTCCGTCGTATTAAAGCTCACCTTCACAGGCCCCTTCTCCAACATCCCCCATTCATTCAGTGACTCTATTATATCCCTGTAGGCGATGTTTCTCCCGTATGTGGTCCAGTGGGTGTCCGTCTTAAGATACACAGGCTTTCCCTCCGGGTTATCCTTTGCTTCTATCAGGATCTTCTTGGGCCATATGACCTTCACATCGGTATTATCCCTCAGATAGTCACACAGCCTGTCTCCCACGGTCTCTCCCACGGTATGGGTGCTGCTCGCTATGTTCTCGGGATATATTGAGGGCTTGCCCGGAGCTATCATGAACACGTAGTCTATCCCCTGCTCCTTCAGTCCGTCGTTTATCCGCACGATCCTGTCTGCATACCCGGGTATCTTCTCAAGAAAATCTCCCGCAGACTCCACATCCATCTCAAGATTGCCCTCATCTGCCAGATAGAGAAAGCCCTCTTTCCCTATCTCCACCCTGTCGGTCTTGGGCCTCTTCAGTACGCCGTAATTGATGGCACCGCTCAGGGTAAGATAAGCATCTCTCAGTCCCAGGTTGTCCTCAAACCAGCTCTTAAGATCCTCCCAAAGAGTATCCGACAGGCCGCCGTTCTCATCCTTCAGTGCGGGAAAAGACGCGAGATATCTGTTCTCGGTCTTTGACTCCCTGCCCTCTTCCCTGTTGAAGCAGATAAGGGAAGATGCTATGACTGCCGCAAATATGACCGCGATCAGTATTTCGTTGAAATTCTTCTTTATTGTCTCCATGGTCAGAATTGAAAATATACAAACGAACTGTAGGTCCCCGTATAGGCAAAAGCCACTGCGGTGATGAGCATCACTCCGTATATCAGGGGTGTCAGTGCCCGAAGCAGCCCCTCCCGCCCGTGCCTCCCAGCCAGAGCCCGGACAGCCGGTAACAGCGGGAAGGAGAACAGGATGCCTGCAGCCAGGGGCACCAGATCCTGCCTCAGATAAAATGCCGCCTCAGCCTGAAAAGCCGGAGCCCCGCCAAGTCCCAGCATGCTCTTCACATAGTCTGCATACTCCGCAAGGCTGTTGCACCTGAACATCAGCTGGCCGAAAACGACTGCAACCGCTGTATATACATGGGCTGATACCATGCTCCGGAGTGTCTTCTCTTTTTTCTTTATCCCGAGCTTTTTCCTTTTTGCCTTCTCATGGTCTGCCAGCAGTCTCTCTCCCGCTATCAGCACATAGTAATACAGTCCGTATACTATGGTCTTCGCTCCCACACCGTGCCACGCTCCGGAGAAGAGCCATACACCTAAAGATGCCAGCAGGTAGCAGGCGATCTTCGTGAGCTTCCTCGACTGGCAGGCACGGAATATGGGTATGTAGATATAGTTCTTCATCCACTGTCCCAGTGTCATATGCCATCTGTTCCAGAACTCAGTCACCGAGGAAGACATGTACGGATAGTCGAAATTCTCCGGAAGGCTGAACCCGAAGAGGCAGCCCAGACCTATGGCGATATCCGTATATCCCATGAAGTCATAGTACAGCTGTATCAGAAATCCCAAAAGAGCCAGCCAGGCAAAGACAGCTCCTCTCTTAGAAGCATCCATCCCGAAGGCGGTATTGATCATGGAAAGCAGAGTGTCGGCTATCACGAGCTTCTTAAAAAGACCCGCTATGATCCTCTTTATCCCCGAGAGAAAATGCGTAAGGTCTGTCTTCCTGTCTCCGAGAGAAGGTACAAACTCTGCACATCGGCTTATGGGTCCCATGGATATCTGAGGAAAGAAGGAGATATAGAGTGCCGTATCAAAGAGGTCCATGTGAGCCGGGAGCATATCCCAATACACATCCAGACAGTATGATACCGTCCTGAAGGTATAGAACGACAGGCCCAGCGGCAGGGTCACATTGGCCGCTCCGTTCCTGAACATCATATATTTGTAATAGAAAAGGATCCCGAAATTGAATACCAGTGAACCGGTGAGCAGGAACATGGCAAGGGCCTTCTTCTCCCTTTTGGATGCTATCAGCTCTCCCGTGATATAGTTGACCGCTATGCTGGCAATAAGGAGCAGCACCCTGTCAGGCTCTCCCGCGGCATAGAATATCACAGATGCCGCAAGCAGCACCATGTCTGCCGCCCTGCCTCTGTGACCCGTAAGGTACAGGGCGTAGTATACCGCTACCGTAAGCGGCAGGAATATGAAGATAAACTCAAGTGATGTAAAAGCCATATTACAATACTACGCTGTCTGCAGAACCTTCCTCCGTATCGTACGCATGCTCATTCGCATATTCCGAAGCCATAGCCAGTATGTCGGCATCCGTATAGATGTCAGCCACCCTGAAGCCCAGCTCCCCCGACTGTCTCAGCCCGAATATATCTCCCGGTCCTCTCAGCTTCAGATCCTCCGATGCGATCTCAAAGCCGTCATTCGTCTTTCTTAATATGCCAAGTCTCTCCGACATCTCCCTGCCCTTCGAGGTGTCCACAAAGATGCAGTAGCTCTGTGCAGCTCCGCGCCCGATGCGTCCTCTCAGCTGGTGCAGCTGGGACAGCCCGTAATGGTCGGCATTCTCTATCATCATCACCGTTGCGTTGGGCACATCCACTCCCACCTCCACTACCGTCGTGGAGACAAGGACATCAGTATCTCCGGATGCGAAAAGATTCATGACATTGTTCTTTTCCGCATTCTTCATCCTGCCGTGGAGTACACCGACCCTCACTTCGCTGCCCCATATCTCCCGAAGCTTCTGCGCGTATTCCAGGGTGTTCTCACCAAAGTCGTCCTCTCCGGGCTCTATCAGCGGACATATGACATAGGCCTGATGTCCCGCCTTTACTTCTTTACGGATGAAATTATACGCTTTTTTTCGATAGTCCGTATCCACTACCGCATTCTTCACGGGAAGCCTCTGTGCGGGCTTGTCCTTCATCACGGATATATCCAGGTCTCCGTACAGTATGATCGCAAGAGTACGCGGGATAGGTGTGGCGCTCATGACGAGTATATGGGGAGATCTGTCTCCTGCCTTATCCGTAAGAGACTTTCTCTGTCTCACACCGAACCTGTGCTGCTCGTCCGTAACGACGAGAGCCAGATCTCTGTATTCCACGAGCTCCGTGATCAGAGCATGTGTCCCTATAACGATATCCGCACTGCCGTCCGCTATGCTCTGTCTT
>DNLO01000197.1 GCA_003488445.1 Lachnospiraceae bacterium
CGAGAACCGTCCCCGGTGACTTCCGGAAGAGTTGTGTCTATCCCGACCACTTCCCAGTTGTCCTGATCCCAGATATCATCATGCACCGAAAGCCATACTCCCGGCAGGAAGGTATTGCCGTTGTTCTCCTCCACCTTCCACTTGTCAGAGCGCAGGATATACTGCTTCTCCTTTTTCTCCATACCCGTGCCGATGGGCTTGCCCGTATAAGGATTCACGGGGCGGTCGATGATGTCATGCGTGGCGATTCC
This sequence comes from Lachnospiraceae bacterium, assembly GCA_003488445.1. GTDB lineage: Bacteria > Bacillota > Clostridia > Lachnospirales > Lachnospiraceae > NK4A144. Next base: position 252 of record DNLO01000197.1, read on the forward strand.
CGCCACATCCGCGTTGCTCATAAACTCGTCCGATACGTGAAATCCTGTGGCATCATAATCCTTCACCATCAGCAGAGGGAAATAAGCCGACAGATCCATGGTACCGTCCCCGAAGGGATAGATGAGATCGTCCATCTGATCTCTCCCCTCTCCGTGATCGGCCACGAGTATGATCCTGGTATTATCATATACTCCGTTCTCCTTCAGATAGCGGAACCACTCGGCGAGCTTCAGATAGGCCGCCATATTGCAGTGATACTCCATGGCCTGCACACTGTCATCCATATGAAGCCTGCGCTCACCGGCGTCCCCAAAGGCCTCTCCCGCGCTGCGCTCCTCCTCGCCATACTCCGTATTGTCCACATGAGCCACCATCTCATAGTCTTCCTTCTGCAGCAGTACCGGCTCATGAGTGGTGTTGTTCACCATCATGATGAAGCTCCCCCTGCCATCATCCGTGACCTTTGTCATGGAGCTCATATTCTCCAGCACAGCATATGCCTGCATGAACTTGGAGTCATATCCGTCCGCGGTATAGATATCATGCACACCCTGCGATCTGGTATCGAGAGGCGTCAGACTTCTGTAGTTCCCTCTCTCATAGAAGGTAGGCTGCAGTACGAGTGGCATGGTCTTCATCAGACCGTAGCAGAAGAAATTCCTCTTTGATTCCGTTATGAATACAGCCTGCAGTTCCTCATCCACGAAGGCCCCGTCGGTTATGTAGGCATGCACTCCGGGGATGTCATCATATATCGACAGATCCGGTATCCACTGATATCCCGCATATGAGGGGTCGCATACCGTCACATCATAGCCCTGCTCGCTGAACATACGCGGCATCACCTTGAGAGCCTCATCATGCTTGTCCACCAGAGGCTCACTGTCCCGCAGGTTCAGCTCCACCGGAGTATATTCGTAGCCGCCGAAGAGAGCCGGTGCACCAAAGTTGGTGTTGCCTCCGTAGGATATGGTGTTTGAATAATAAGTGAATCCGGAGAAAGCCTCCATAAGCTCCGGCTTCTCCTCCATGATGTAGGGTATGTATTCGCCCATGGCTCTGTCCAGCATGAGCACCACCACGTTCTTTCCTGTCCTGCTCAAAGGCAGCTCTGCCATGGCCTCCTCCGACTTTGCCCTCTCGCTGTATTCTGCGAGTTCACTTCCGGACTGGTACAGATAGAGTCCCGACATGCACGCCGTCGCGATCACTCCCACCAGAAGGACACTCGCGAGTACGTTTTTGAATTTTCTGTATATCAGTACGACGACCACTGCAGCCACTGCGAGTATCAGTGCATTTATCCCCTGCTGCAGCGGTGTATAAGACATACCGTCCTCGAACATCAGCGCCGTGGACAGGGTCCCCAGTCCTCTGCCGAAGAACATGCAGTCAATGATCGAGAAGACGCACAGGCAGCAGGCCGCACCCTCCATCATCACCCTGCCCTTATCCTTGGCAAGCCCGTAGAACACATCACACCATACCATGAAGGTCCCGAACGCCAGGCAACCGGCGCTCATCACATACCACAGGGGGTGGTAGAAGGAATTCACACTTACGAACTCCAGAGGCGATGACCGGACTACCGATGCAGGGATCATGACCCCGGCGAGCAGCATCATGAGCATCATGCACAGTATGAAAAGCCTCGGCGCAGGCTCATATTTCCGCTCCGTATGACGGAGCAGACCTTTTTTTCCGAGTATCATCCCCGCAGCGGGAAGCTGAAGCAGCACTCCCGCTCCCGTGAAGAAGATGACCCTCACTATCGATATCCCGATATATCTCACACCGACGGCTATAGCCGCTATCCCCGCCACCGATGCGATGACAGTGAGCACCTCTTTCGGATGCTTTATCTTGTAGAATACAGTCTTCACCAGCGAGAACAGATTGTTCAGTGTCCAGTAGAACACCAGTCCCGAAGGAGAACCGTACAGGAAGATCAGGAAGAATACAGCCATTCCGTAGAGCTGTATCTTGGTCTTCAGCGGATATCCTTTGGTAAATATGGCACTGGACACAAAATTTACAAGAGTCATAAGTATCGGGAGGAGGTTGACCGTGAGGGCACCGAGACTCAGCAGTCCGTCCGGACGGCTCAGGTCAGCTATGGGACCGAAGGATACTCCCTCCAGAATGGAAAGATTGGACAGGAAGCTGTATGCCGCTATGAAGAAGGGTATCTCAAGGAAGAGCGGCGCCGCTCCGCGCAGCACATAGGTGGGCTTGTAATGATTCTGCCTGTAATACGTCTGCAGGATCATCATCCTTTCATCCCCCTTGAATGTCTTTCTTATATGCGAGACGCCCCGGCTCAGCCTGTTCTGTATATCCTTCTCCTCCTCCTGCATTGCATCCGCACGCATATAGAGCGGAAGCACCAGGAGATTGATGGCAAGGCTTAAGAACACTATGGATATGCCGGGATTGGCAGTGATGCTGTATACGCAGGAATATACTATCTCAAAGAAGAGCTTGATAGGGCCTATGAGTATCGTGTATAAAACAGATCCGAATGACATATCACACTGCCTCCGTTTCCGTCAGTTCTTTGTATTTTGCCATGATGGCATCCGCAGCCCGGGATGCCCCCTCGCCGGGAAAGACCCATGTCTCGCTCCTCGCCTTGTCGCGCTCCGCCTTATACTTCGGGTCATCTATGGCCTCGTCTATCATATCCTTGAGCTTCGGAAGGCTCTCCTCCGTGAGAGTCATCCCCATGCGGGACAGGGCATCCAGAGTCCAGAAGGGTGTATCCAGCCACCAGGTGTCGTAGGGAGAGCTGTCATATTCGGTATCGGCTATCATGATCGGCTTGTCGTATACGAAAGCAAACTCCAGCGTGACTCCGGAAAAGTCGGATATGAGTATATCGGACTGCCTCAGCACCTCGAAATTATCCGTATCCCTGTTCCAGGACAGTCTGTCGGAATCGGGATATTTCGTCATCAGCTCTTCCATCAGCTTTGCCTCTGCCGTAAAGGACTGAGGATGCGGACGGATGATGATACGGTATCCGGTATCCACGAGGGACTGTATGATCCTGTCCCCAAATTTGGACAGTATCGAGCTGGGCCCCCACGTGGGTGCCAGCAGTACGGTCCTCTCATGCACAGGCAGTGCCGGAGCCTCCTTCAGCCGCCGCACCATCTCGTCCATATAGGGTATGCCTATCATCACGATCTCCTTGGCCGGAAGGTCTCTCAGCTTCTCCAGATTCCTCGCATCCCTTTCCTGGTACTCTCCCGAGAGCAGCAGCATATCGTAATAGTCGATACCGAACATCCTGTATCCCGCTATCTCGTTCGGACCGTGGAGCATATGGATATAGCAGTCCACATATTTGGACCTCTTCCACTGGTAAACATCAAGCCCCGGTGTCGTGGACAGCACGATATACGCATTCAGCAGGTTCAGCTTTGCGAAGGCCTTATTGTTCTCTCCGATGAATTCAGCCCTGATATGCTCATAGGAGTTATCCAGGGCAGGATCGTCCGCGGATGCCGTCATATATACAACGTCAGCCCCCCGCTTATCGAGCTCTCTGCATACCGGCTCGAATACGGGCCAGTATCTCTTGTCATCTGAGAATATCACTATCGGAAGCTTGTCGATGTTCATACCGGTGCTCTTGCCGCCGGTCAGAACGAAACGTACCTTGACCATCCAAGTTCTTATCAGATATGTCAAGGCACCTATGATCCCGATGAGGATACCGAACAGCATGCTGCCGGTACCGGGATCGATATATAGCAATATAGGATTTTGCATCACTTCATCCAAAGACCATTGTTGATCTTCTCCAGCTGCATCATGATGGTACTCTTCTCGCCGAGTCCCTCGGAATACGCCGTTGCTGCTCCCGCAGCCGTTGCAAGGTTCATTGCCTTCTGCATATCACCGTTCTTCATATAGCCTGCCAGGAAGCCTGCCACCATGGAGTCGCCTGAGCCTACGGTATTGATCACCTTGCCCTCGGGCACTCCGAGCCTTATCACTTTACCCTCTTCGGGTAC
>DNLO01000018.1 GCA_003488445.1 Lachnospiraceae bacterium
TGGTCTTCAGGCTCTGTCCGCTCCTGCTCTTCAGGGGTTTCCGGATGAGGCATGCCATCTGATACGTCGTTTTTTTGATTACCTTGTGCCGGAGCCGACTGCTCCGGTGTACCGCCGGAATATGGTCCGGGACTGTCTGCGTTTTCGGGCTTGTCTGTGCTTTCGGGCTTGTCTGTGCTTTCGGGCATCCCCGGCCTTTCCGCCTGTCTGCGCTCGTGTATTTCCATCACCTTATTGTCCAGGCGCTCGTTAAAGGAAAGGTTCTTTCGCCTGAGACCTCTGACATCCACAGATATGTCATATATCTCTGCCGCTGTCTCGTCGTCTTTTGCAGCTCTTGATCTGTCCATCCTTTCCGCTGTCACATCCATGGCGTCGGTGATCTTCATCCCGCGGACCTGTCCGGGCAGTTCTTTATCTGCGGACTCTACACGGACTACCCTGTCGAAGATGTTCAGCTTGTATTCCACAGCATCCTCTCCGTCGGATATCTTCACCGTGCTCACAGGGGCCGCATATGCAGACACACTGCCTCCGATGATGATCAGTGCGAGAGCTGCAGCCACTATCCCAGTGTACCGGTGCATCCGCCTTCCGCCTGCAGGATACGAAGATCTCACCTCGTCTCTTTTCAGCTCCGTCTCCGTGAGGTTGAGCACCTGCCCTACGGTATATCCTCTGTTTATAACGGCATGGACCACTCCGGTGTCATCAAGCACTGCTGCCTGTTCATTTTTAATTTCCAAAACCACGGATCTCATATTTTTGTATATTCTCCTGTTTGGGCTAAGACGCCCGTCCCGCTACATCCGGGTATGCCTCCGGCTCTCCGTTGAAGCATACGGGATATATTCTGCTATGTTGGGGTAATCCCCATCGATTATGAGCGCTGCACACATCAGATACTTCCTGTGCCGGTCTATCAGTTTCCTGGATACACTCTGTCTTTCAAGTATCTTTTTGATCGGCAGAGCTTTGTTCTTTATGATCTCTTCCATGAGGGGAGGCGGCGTAAAGACTGCTTCCAGCACCCTGGAGCAGACCTCCCGCGATTTTTTTGCCTTCGGCGAGCATTCGGCCAGGTCAAAGAAACTGATACCATATCCTGCCAGTTTTTCCTTCAGATCCTCTATCTCATCCTTCAGAGCCGTATCCACATATACGGCAGTCCTGTCATTTATATCGTTTTGAAGAGCTCTGTCCCTGTCTTCCTCAACCATGTCTGAAGTAAACAGTTCCGGAGCCACCGGCATTTCCCTGTCATTTATTGATGCATTGCTCCGGTAGAAGTCCAGTTCTCTGCTTTTTATGACTAAAGAGGCAAAGGACCAGAAGTCACCTCTGGTCCTTTCGTATTTTTTCACTGCCTCTGCTACAGCCGTAAGGGCTATGGAATACTCATCATCGTTTACGGTCAGGCTCTTTCCGATCAGTCTGGCCGTAAGCTTCAGAATATGCTGTTGTTCATCTGAGAGAAAGTGCTCCAGCTCATCGCTGTCCGATTGTGCCAGGAGTGCCCTTTCATTGGCACAGCCGGCTTTCTCTTCCTCTGATGCCGTATGTATCCTTGTCATTCGGTTTTCCTATATTATTACGACTGTGATGCGTCCTGTGCTCTCAGCCGAATATTCCTTTGAGCCAGTTATATAGCTCCGAAAGCTTTCCGGTCAGTGCATTCTTCTTTCCTTCTGAGCTTCCTTTGGTCTTTGCATCTGACGAAGTGTCCGCCTGAGGTGTTGTTTTCGTATCGTTGCCGGCACCTGATGCCTCCCCGGTTTTCTCCTTCTGTGCCTTATCTATGGTCTTGTTTCCTGCGGCTCCTGCGGGCAGCTCATCCTCTTCAGGCTTATCACTCTCGTCGACCTCTATCCCGGCTTCCTCAAATGCTGCACTGAGTGCCTCTGATGCATCATCCACAGCCTGTCTGTATTCTGCCATCTCGGCGTCCGTAAGCTCATCTTCGCTGTCAAGTGCGGTCTTCTCTGCATCGAGCGCATCCTCAAGTCTGTCTATGTATTCCTGCAGTGAAGACTTCAGGTCTTCATCATCCACTGCTTCAAGCGCTGCCTTGTATGCCCCTATGTTTACGGCACCTTCAGGCAGATCCCCTTCAGGCTTTTCCCTCTCAGGTCTTTCACCTTTCATTTCCGGCTGTCTGCCTGATCTTTGCGTCCCGTTATCCGATACACCCTCAGGGAGTTCCGGCCTTTCTCCTTCCTCGACCCCTTCAGGGAGTTCCGGTCTCTCTCCTTCCTCTGCCCCGTCCGGCAGCTCTCCCTGCGGCGGCTGTCCCTTCATCTGCCCGTCCTGGGGTGGCTGCCCCTTCATCTGCCCGTCTCTGGGAGGCTGTCCCATCTGCTGACCGTCCTGTACTGCAGGCCTCTCGCCCGATGGCGCCGCATACACTGCCATGGTCATTCCCGCACACAGAGCCCCTATCAGCAGGGTCCCCATCAGTTTCTTTACTGTTTTGTTCTTCATTTGTCTTTCCTCCGATATCATTAGTTGGCATTTATCAGTTATCTGCCTTTCCGCCTAATAATACGGAGGAGTATTTCCAAAAAATGGGGTCGAAAATAAAATTTATTTCTGCACCTACAGCACAGAGAGAAGATTTTTCTTTAATACATAATATTTACTCAGGAGCATCTTCATCTTTTCCAGCTCGGCATCGGATTTGTCACCCATATAGACGGGGAAGAATGCATCCCAGAATCTCTTGCAGTTCGATCCTGTGATACCGAACGTGCTGCTGCAATACATAGGTCTCTCTCTCTCGATCTCCACCAGAGAAGCATAGAGTCCCTGCAGGTCAAATATGGAGTGCCCGTGAGCCGATCCCGCCATATCCATGAGCATCATCTCTCCGTCGCATATAAGGATATTTGCCGGATTGATATCACCATGTACGTAGCAGTCACTGTCGGGTATCCCGCTTATGAGAGTCTCTATGTTGCGTTTGTCTTCTTCAGACAGCTTGTAGCTTGCCCTGGCCAGCCATCCTCTGTATCTGTCCTTTATGCTGGGGAACTTGTCACCCACCCTCATCTCATGCAGTTCATGCATGAAAGAGGCGAGCCTTACAGCATAATCCTCAAGCTTCTCCGGATCCCTTGTTATTGCCTTAGCAAGAGTCACGGAACCGGCAGACTCAAACACTATACCGTACGAATTGCCTGCCATGACTATATCAAAGGGGATGAGAGTCGGTATACCTGCCACCAGAGCTTCGTGGGCACTTTCTCTCTCCTTCTTGATCTCGCGCAGCGGAGTACCCTCGTCGAAGACCTTTACCATATTGTCATCGGGCTGCATGTATATTCTTCCGTTCACACTCTTTATCATGCTGTCGGTCCTGTTCAGATCCAGCTTCCTCATGGGAGGAGTGATATCGAAGAAATCTCCGAATCCGGTAGTATTGAATACATTGAGCACCTGCTCCGACACATTGATGATCTCCATGTTGCTGCCCTTCAGCTTGCGCACATTCAGCAGCACTCTCAGCCCGGCACTTGATATGTATTCCAGTCCTCCCGCATCAAAAGACACCTCGCGCCCCATATTGGACGCTATGATCTTCCTGATCTCCTCTTCCACAGATTCGGCATTGGATGAGTCCATCCATCCTTCAAGATATATCCTGACAGTGTTTTTTCCGGTCGAGTATCTCATAGTAGGTTTCCTTTCTTATCCCCGGCGTGTTGATCAGGCTTCAATTTTACAGCCCATTCCTCAACAAAATCAATCCGTACTTATTCCCCTGGATCTGCGTCCCTCAGAAAACGATATTCATATCACAAGCCTCTTCAGGTTCTCTGCGAACATATCCAAAAATCTTTGCATACTCTCCTCCCTGTAGGCGCATTTCAGATATTCAAGCTGGACGAAGATATGATCCTCTTCCTCAAAAATCAATATATACACGTGTTCCTCTATTTCTCTTTCCTGCCCTTCCGCCATCTGCAGTCCGACCATTTCAAACCCCTCCTCATCCGGTGCGGTCTCCAGATCGGACACGTAGTTGATCTGCAGGGCATCCTTGCACGACACCGCGTCTCCCGCCGCGGGATCTCCGGGGCTTTTGGCTGCGCCATCGATCACCTGTCGGTTCACCTCCATAAGCAGATCCCTGTCATCCGGATACTCACTTAGATCCACCGCCACAGGAAGTATCCTGTACAGCGGTCCCACAGTGTCCAGATATTCCTTTTCCAGCCTGTTATGATGGACAACGTCAATCCTGATCTCTTCCTTTAAGCAGTATTCCCTCAGGGCTTTCATGACTGCCGCTACGGAGAGGACATTCCGGGAGCATCCCGTATTCCTTTCCGCCTGAGCCATCTCCTCTACGGTCATGAAATTCTCGCAGACGATATAAGCACGGGTGATGTCTCTCCCCGAATCCTGTCCGTAAGGGGCATCCGTCCCGGCAAAGTCCACCTTGGGATAAGCGCACCAGTCCTTTCCCTTAAGAAGCTCCGCAAAGTATCTTTCGGAGCTTTTATA
>DNLO01000103.1:0-329 GCA_003488445.1 Lachnospiraceae bacterium
TCGGTTATGCTATACTTATGGTATCGGTTTGGATATACGGGGAGGTGCACCATGCGACATCTGAATGAGATAAGAAGACAAGTCACTGCGATACTGACAGCCGTTGTGATCATGTGCTCATATGCTGCCTCCTGCAGCGTGCCCTGTCTGGCAGCCGACAGTAAGACTAAGATAGATCTCGGAGCCATCAGCAGCTTCGGGAAGGACTATTCAAACGACGATAAAGGTAAATTCGAGATAAGCGGAGTGATGGTGACCGGCACATCCATGTACAACATCACTGTGGACGGGGATGCCATACAGGCCTGGTGCGGTGAACTGAAGGGGCG
>DNLO01000103.1:443-1030 GCA_003488445.1 Lachnospiraceae bacterium
AAAGTCTCCGGAGATCTCGAATCAGCCGAGTTCAAGGACAAGGTTGAATTTGCCCGCCCGAACGGAAAGACCTACTGATCCTTTCAGACGTCTGCTCTTGTAGGCGCACCCATCTGCTTGAGCTGTTTTTTTCGTTTGTACATCATCTGGTCCGCTCTTTCAAACACATCGTGGACCATCTGATCTTCAGGTGTCAGCTCCGAATAGCCGATTGAGACGACGACTTCGTTCTTTTTTATATTCTCCTCTACCACACGGTTTATCTCCGCCAGATCTTCCTTCATCGTATCGTAGCCTTTATCTTTAAGGACGACTACAAATTCGTCTCCGCCGATCCTGTAAACTGCCCCATGAGTAAAGTGACCGCAGATCAGAGAACTCGCGTCTTTGATAAGCTGATCTCCGGCAGCGTGTCCGAGAGTATCATTGGCATGCTTAAGCCCGTTAATGTCACACACGATGACAGCCAGTTTGTCTATATCATTTTCCCTGATCCTCTGGTTGAGAAGCGCTTCCGCCTCGGAGTATGCGTGCTTATTCCTTACACCCGTCATTGAGTCCGTATTGGCCATATTCCTGAAGGTCTG
>DNLO01000103.1:1139-5023 GCA_003488445.1 Lachnospiraceae bacterium
AATAAAAGCACAAGTAGTAACGCAACGGAATAGATCAGTATGAAAGCTACATGTCTTCTGCTGTCCGAGAGGCTTCTCTCACTTATACTCCGGATCCTGTTCTGTATCACGCTGTCACTGATGAGTACCACCATCATCCAGTCTGTACCCTCTACCGGAACGTAGCACAGAGTCTCGTCAGTACCGTTGACTGTATAAGTGATACTTCCTTCCACGGAATTTGAGAAATTATCGCAGTGTTCATTCCAGCTTTCCTCCGGAACGACACCTTTGATCGTTTCAAGAAGATTATGTCCTGAAATAAATTCGCCAAGTTTTGTGCCGGAAAGGTTTTCACCGTTCTTGCTGTACAGTCCGAAATAAGTCCGGCCCTCATCCTCGAAAGCCAGCAGATCCACTATATCCTTGACATCGATCTGAACAAAGCTCGCCTTGAACTGCTTCCCGGCTATCCTGAAATCAGGAGTGGGAGCAGCCAGACACAGCTGTTTCGATGAACCGTAAAGAGAGACCGTACTGATATTTCTTTCATCCATTGTCTCTTCGGAAAGGAAAGCATGTCGGCTCCCGCCGGTATAGGTGGTATATTGCGTATAAACGATATTATCGGTATCTACAAGGGCAAAGCGGTCGAGAGAAAGCAGTGATTTCAGACTTCCTATCGTATCGCGGAGCTCTTCCTCAGATCCGATCTCCTTTTCACTTATGAAGTCTACGGCTTTTTCCATCTGATCAAAGTTATTGTTTATCAGATTCATGATCGTTTTTGCACGACGATCCGCCATTGCTTCAAGATAGAACGAGCTCACCTCGGCAACGGCCTCGTTTGTAGCCTGGGCAGTCTGACTGGAAGAGACGATGGTATTGATGATCACCGCCGCCATCAGCAGGATCCCTCCCACAACTGCCGTAATGATAAATGTTTTTTTCGTGATCTGTCTTTTCATCAGTTATCACCATACAGCAGTTCGAGCATAATGGCTGCATCCTCCTGATAGATTATCGTGGTGATCTCGTCTGTCTTTTCCTTGAATAGTTCACCCGGCATGTTTCCGTCCGCTATCTTCACTGCATTCTGAAGTGTATCGAAGCCGATCGAATAACAGTCCTGCACGCCGAGGCAGTATATGACTCCGTCCTTAAGATAATGCAGAGCCTCCTGGTCGTGATCCATACCTACTATGACCGTATCGCTGCCTGTCTCGGTCACAGCTCTGGCGGCACCTACAGGGTTACTCATATTGCAGCAGATGATCCCGTCCAGATCGGGAGTGTCCGCAAGGATCTTTTTCGTCAGGTCATAGGCCAGATCGACGGAGTCCATATCATACTCCGTAGCTACGATCGTCATATCACTGTATTTGGCTATGGTATCCTTTGCTCCCCTTGCCCTGTCCTCATGGCAGGGAGCCCCTTTACTTCCCACGAGGATAGCGACTTTCCCCTTGTATCCGAGCTTTTTGCACAAAGCTTCTGTCAGGTCGGCACCGTCCTGATAGTTGTGGGTATTTCCGACATAAGCGATCCTTTTACATCCTTCGGCCGCATCCGAGCTTGAAAACGTCATCACCTTGATGCCGGAATCCACCATATCATCCAGGACCGGAGAGATTATCTTCTCATCGGCGACATCTACACCGATCACGTCAAAATCCCTGTCCCTGACCGCAAGCAGCCTCTGTGTCTGGTCTTCGGCGGATGCTGCTTCCGGAGCCGTGTACTCGTATGTGATGGTTATGCCCTTTTCCAGAAACTTCCTCTGGGCATCCTCCATACCGAGAGCCACTGCATCCCACCAGGGATGGACTATCTTGTACGTAAAGTAGAAATTGTAATGATCCTTTTTCGGCTCATACTGATCGAGCTCATGGTCAAAATCCACGGCGCTGCTCACTGCATCCTCCGGACTTGTATCTGCTTCGATCATATCCCCGGTTGCTTCCGGGCTCGTATCCGCTCCCGATCCGGCACCGGGAGAAGCAAAGGAGCAGGCAGATAAAACGACGGCTGCTGACAGCACGAGCGATATCAATCCGGTTCTCCTGTGATCATACCCCATGAGGTATACATCCTCCTTTATCTGTCATAAAGAAATCACTGTGTATATTGTAGCCATTTGGCGTTCATATTTCAAAGTCAGATCATACATCATTGATATTATATAACAGATCGGTCCTGTCAGGCCTCACATGAATCGGAATAGATCAGATGACTGACGCCAGATTATAGACTACGAAGGCCGCTGCCCAGGCTACCGCGAACTGCCATACCACTACAAAAGCCGCCCACTTTCTGCCGAGCTCACGGCCTATAGATGTCACGGCAGCGACACACGGCGTATACAGAAGGCTGAACACCAGGATGGATGCAGCAGTCCGCACATCGATAGCGGCCGCCACGCCACCGGCGCCTGCAAAGAGCATCTCCAGCATCGATACCACGCTTTCCTTCGCCATGACCCCCGATATCAGGGATGTGCATATCCTCCAGTCTCCCAGACCCACAGGCGTCATGACCGGGACGAACACCCCCGCCAGGATAGCCATGATACTTTGCTCTGAATCCTTCACGAAATTCAGCCCCGGGTCGAAGCTCTTCAGGAACCATACTACTATCGTCGCCAGCAGTATCACGGAGAACGCCCTGTGCAGGAAGTCCGTAGCCTTCTCCCACAGGAGCTGCCCCACATTCTTCAGGCTGGGCAGCCTGTAGTTGGGAAGCTCCATCACGAAGGGTACCGCTTCTCCCTTAAAGACCGTTCTCTTATACAGCAGAGCTATCAATATCGCAAATACTATCCCCAGCACGTACAGACCTGTCATGATCAGTCCTCCGCGTCCCGGAAAAAACGCACTCACGAAAAAAGCGTATATGGGAACCTTTGCCGAACAGCTCATGAAAGGCGTCAGCAATATGGTCATCTTTCTGTCGCGCTCACTGGGCAGAGTCCTTGTTGACATTACCGCCGGCACCGTACATCCGAAGCCGATGAGCATCGGTACTATACTGCGCCCCGACAGGCCTATCCTCCTCAGCAGCTTGTCCATGAAAAACGCCACTCTCGCTATGTAGCCGCTGTCCTCGAGTATGGAAAGGAAGAAGAAAAGCGTCACTATGATCGGCAGAAAACTGAGTACGCTTCCCACCCCCTCGAATATCCCGTCTATGATAAGCCCCTTCAGCACATCATTCACCTGCATGGTGTCGAGTGCTCCAAGTACCGCATACTTCAGCATGTCGATACCGCTCTCCAGTACGCCCTGAAGCAGAGCACCTATCACATTAAAGGTCAGGAAGAATACCGTTCCCATGATGACTATGAATAAAGGAATGGCCGTGAACCTCCCGGACAGGATGCTGTCGATCTTCTGGCTCCTGACGTGCTCCCTGCTCTCTCCCGGTTTCGTGACGGATGCCTCACAGACTTTTCCGATATATCTGAAACGCATGTCTGCTATAGCGGCACTGCGGTCCAGGCCTCTCTCCTTCTCCATCTGGAGGACTATATGCTCCAGCGTTTCCTCTTCATTCGCATCCAGCCCCAGCCTTTTCAGGATGAGCCCGTCCCCCTCTATCAGCTTGCTTGCGGCAAACCTTAAGGGGATCCCGGTCTGGGCTGCATGATCCTCTATCAGGTGCATGACGGCATGCAGACAGCGGTGTACCGCTCCCCCGTCATCATTCTCATCGCAGAAGTCCTGCCTCGAAGGCTTCTCCTGATAGTGCGCGATATGGACGGCATGCTTCACGAGCTCATCCACGCCCTCATTCTTTGCTGCGCTGATGGGCACCACAGGCACTCCCAGCATCGTCTCCATCTCATTGATATCCACGGCGCCCCTGTTCGCCGTCATCTCATCCATCATATTGAGCGCCACCACCAT
>DNLO01000105.1 GCA_003488445.1 Lachnospiraceae bacterium
AGACAGTTCCTTAAGCGCATACTGCCGGAAGACAACTACGTGATATAGAGGAAGCATGACGGCAGGCAGACCAGTGCCTGCTGGGGACGGAGACAGAGATCATGGATAATACGGAAAAAAGGATAACGGAGCTGATAGATCAGCACAGACAGGAGATCATAGATTTCGGAAACGATATATACGATCACGCGGAGCTCGGATACAAGGAGTTTCGGACATCGGAAAGATTCGCCGGATTCATAAAGAGCCTGGGGCTAAAGGTGCAGGAGGGACTCGCCATAACAGGAGCGAAGGGATACCTGAACCGCGATAAGAAGGACAACTTCTCCCTGGCACTCATAGGGGAGCTGGATGCTCTCAGGATACCTCAGCATGCACATGCCAATCCCGAAACCCAGGCTGCCCACTGCTGCGGACATCACACACAGCTCGCGGGAGTCATAGGGGCGGCGATAGCTCTCTCGGATAAGGAAGTGGCAGATAGGCTTGACGGCCAGGCGGTTTTCTTCGCCGTGCCTGCAGAGGAGTACGGAGAGGTGGAGTTCAAGAACAGCCTGAAGGCCGAGGGAAAGATAAAGTACGGCGGAGGCAAATGCGAGCTGATAAGGATCGGTGCATTCGATGATATAGATGCGGCCCTGGCTCACCATACCTCGGAAAGAAGAGGAGTCTCCTTCGGGGGCAGCGGGACGGGCAGCAGCACCTGCAACGGCTTCGTCTCCAAGGTCATAAGATACAAGGGGAGGGCAGCCCATGCGGCAGGAGCTCCCGATAAGGGGATAAATGCGCTGAATGCGGCAACTCTCGGACTGCAGGCTCTGGCCATGAACAGGGAGACCTTTCGCGATGAGGACTGCGTGAGGATACACCCTATCATGACAAAGGGCGGAGATCTGGTGAATGTGGTGCCGGATGAGGCGGTGATAGAGACACTGGTCCGTGCCAGGACACTGGAGGCTGTGGAGGAAGCATCCGCGAAGACAGACAGGGCATTCAGGGCCGGAGCGGAGGCAATAGGTGCGGGGATACGCATAGAGACCATGCCCGGATATCTGCCCTCGGTGAAGCAGGACGTGCCCGAGGTGCTGGCATCAGTGCCGAAAGAGCTGGTGGATGAGGACAGGATCAATACCGTTCCTGCAGATTCTCATGTGGCGGGATCCACGGATGTAGGAGATGTTCAGCATCTGATGCCGGTGATGGCATTCCAGACCGGAGGGATCAGAGGCGGACTCCATCAGGCAGATTTTGAGATAGTGGATGAGGACGAGGCATATATCCTGACTGCGAAGATATTCGCCCTCAGTGCATACAGACTGCTGAGAGACGGGGCGGCCGAAGGCAGGAAGCTGGTGGATGCCTACGAGCCCAGATTCAGGAATAAGGAAGAATACACCGCCTTCATGGACAGATACGACAGGGCGGAGGAGAACGGGATCTACAGGGAGCTCTGAAATGGCATACAGGATAGCGGTGGCTTCATCGGATCATATTCATATTGATACAGGCTTCGGAGAGGCGAAGGAATTCATCATCTACGAGGTGGAAGGGACGGAATACGCGGAATCCGGGATCAGAAAGGTCCCGGATCAGCCTGATGATGAGACGTCTTACGGAGGATGCCGTGATGGAGAGGGCCATGGCTTGGGGGGCAGCGGAGGCGGCTGCAGAGGGAGCAGGAGAGTGGACATGCTCTCCGACACAAGATGTGTGATATGCTCTGCCATAGGATCCGGAGTGCAGAAGATGCTCTCCAGAAAGGGCATCAGTTCTTTTGACATAGAAGGCAGCATCGACGAGACGCTGGAAAAGATCATCGCCTATATCTCAAAGATCGATAATCATATTTCCCTGATAAATTAGAATAATATCACGGATTGTTCCGCACTTCGTGCTCTCACAATCCTGCAAAACATTCGGAATCCATGGGGCCCCTGCCCCACTACTTCCTCATGTTTTGGCAGCTCATAAAGTCTCTCGCCTGCTTTCATGCAAGCATGAAGCAGGCTCGGACATTATGAGCTTGATATGAAAAAAGTATTGACAAATGCTCCCGGAAGGAGCATTATGTTTTTAATACATAGAAAGCATACATGATTAGTAGGAATTAAGGAGGCGTAAACAAATGGGAGAGATAAGACAGATCGCGATATACGGTAAGGGCGGTATAGGAAAGTCCACTACCACGCAGAATCTCACAGCCGGTCTTGTGGAGCACGGAAAGAAGGTCATGGTGGTGGGGTGCGACCCCAAGGCTGATTCCACCAGGCTTCTGCTGGGAGGGCTCGCTCAGAAGACCGTACTTGATACCATACGTGAGGAAGGCGAGGATATTGCTCTGGACCGCATACTCCGTGAGGGATACGGCGGGACCAGATGCGTGGAGTCCGGAGGACCGGAGCCGGGAGTCGGATGCGCGGGACGCGGTATCATCACCTCCATAAACATGCTGGAAAACCTGGGGGCTTATACCGACGATCTGGATTTCGTCTTCTATGATGTCCTGGGTGATGTGGTATGCGGAGGCTTCGCGATGCCCATCAGAGAAGGAAAGGCTAAGGAGATCTACATAGTGGCCAGCGGTGAGATGATGGCTCTGTATGCGGCCAACAATATCTCAAAGGGAATACAGAAATATGCCCGCAGCGGCGGCGTCAGGCTCGGCGGCATCATCTGCAACAGCAGGAATGTGGACAGAGAGCTGGATCTGCTCAGAGCCTTCTCCAAGGAACTCTCCACCAAGCTTCTGTACTTCGTACCCAGGGATAACGTGGTACAGAGAGCGGAGATCAACAAGAAGACAGTGATACAGTATGCGCCCGATTCCAACCAGGCGCAGGAATACAGAAATCTGGCACAGGCAGTCATAGACAATCAGGACTTCACCATACCTACGCCCATGACTCAGGAGAGGCTGGAGGAGATCCTCCTGGAGTACGGCATGCTGGATGCCCTGAAAGATGACTACAAAATATAAAAAGAAAGCCCTGTCTCTGCGGGAGACGGACGCATACATTTATGTATGCGGACG
>DNLO01000108.1 GCA_003488445.1 Lachnospiraceae bacterium
GACCTGTTGGCCACACAGCCTATGGTCGCACCGTTCAGCCTTATGAAGCCGATGGTCATGTTCTTGCCGTAGTCCTTCTTGATCTCAAGATATACATTGTCATCTGCGATCTCGGCAAAGGCTGCAGCCGTATCGCCTGCACATGCAGAGATGGCAGCCGAAGCTCTGTTGAGATCGTCATCGCATTCAGCGAGTGCCTCTTCTTCGTTATTGGCAGGAAGGAAAGATATGAGCTCTCTGATGCCTGCAAGTATCTCATCCTCACTGCCCGTGAAATCAGCCAGACCCGACTCCTCGCTCTGGAATGCTGCGGCAGCTGTATCGCACTTCTCCTCGTAATTGCCCTTTATGGCATTGGGGGAGTTGACGAAAAGCTTTGCCTTGCTGCTCTCCATGAAGGTGAAATCCGTAAGGCCGGGGATGAGTGCAAGACCGCCTCCGCAGTTGCCGAACACTGCTGTGATCTGAGGTATCACGCCGCTTGCCATCACCTGATTGTGATAGATACGTCCGAATGCATTCAGGGCATCGGTAGACTCCTCGAGCCTGAGACCTGCGGAGTCGATAAGACCGATCACCGGAGCGCCTGTCTTGAGGGCCATGTGATAGAGATTCACGATCTTCTTGGCGTGCATCTCTCCTACTGCACCGCCGAGGACTGCAGCATCCTGGCTGTACACATATACGAGATTCCCGTCGATCAGACCATAGCCGGTCATTACGCCGTCGCCGGGAGCCTTTTTGGTTTCGAGGTTGAAATCAGTGCTGCGGGCCGTGACCTTTGCACCTATCTCCACGAAACTGTTTTCGTCGAGCAGAGCTGCTATCCTTCTGCCCGCTGAGCTGTTTGTGAGATTGCTCATCTTTTACCTCCATTGCAATAGATTATGAAATATATGCTGAGAATCCGGGACTACTCCCGGAAAGTGTCGCAGTATTCCAAGTATAGCACAAATCCCATTCCAATCAAATATATTTCTTTGATCGGCCGAAACCCGGATATCCGTGGCTTACTCCGCGGATCCCGGAATGAGTCCGGGATGATACTATTTATATAAGATCAGATCCCAAGGTTGAGCTTTTCTTCAGCCTCTTCCTCGGCCTCCTCACGGAACTCCTCGACATGCTCCGGAGCGATCTCCGGCAGATCGTCGAGCGAATCCACGCCGAACGCACGCAAAAACTCATCCGTGGTCCCGAAGAGAATGGGACGTCCCGGAGCATCCAGTCTGCCGAGTTCCTTCACCAGACCATACTCCACAAGTTTGTTCACGGCATGATCCGAGTTCACCCCCCTGATGGATTCCACCTGCAGCTTGGTCACAGGCTGCTTGTAGGCCACTATGGACAGAGTCTCCAGCATGATGTCGGTCAGCTTGTAATCCTTCTTTATCTTCGCCACATCCGAAAGATAAGGATAGAGCTCCGACTTGGTGCAAAGCTGCAGCTTCGAATCCACATGGGTGAGCATGATGCCCCTGCCCTCAGCCTCGTAATCGCTCTGCAGCTGCTCGGATGCTTTCTCTATCTCTGCCTTGGTGCTCTCGGTGATCTCAGCCAGCTTTTCCACGGAGACCGCATCTCCGGTGGCGAAAAGAACACCCTCTATGACTGCTGCCAGTTTATTTATATCCATTTACGACTCCTTCTTGCCGGTCAATAGCCGTGTCAGGCCTCCGTCTCCTGCCCGACATCCACGGCCACTTCATCATCATCGGCTATCCTGTTCACGACTATATCTATGTCCGAATCTATATCGGACTGCTCTGCACGTATCTCTCCGTTTTTCATCATCTCAAGTATGCAAAGAAAAGAAACAATGATCTCCGCCTTCGACTCGGCCCTCTCCAGCAGCTCCCTGAAGGAAAAGCGTTCCCGCCCCCTGGCGAATTCCCGGATGTAGTGCACCTTTGCTTCTGTATCGATCTCTTCCTTTTCAATGGTGCCGAACTTGGAGCGCACAGGGTCTATCTTGTCCTCCTGCCGCTTCATCAGCTCATCGAAGATACTGTTCAGTTTCTTTAATGTGGTGTCTCCGATCAGCTTCCCGTAGTCTATGGGTATCTCCTGATTGAGCACCTCATCCGGCATGGAACTGCTCTTGTACAGCGCATGGCTGGCATCGACTCTCATGTCCTTCAGCTCCAGAGAAGCGTACTTGTATATCTTGTATTCCAAAAGTCTCTGTACCAGCTCAGTCCTGGGATCTATCTCCTCGCCCTCTTCGTTCTTCTCCTTGGGCAGGAGCATACGGCACTTTATATCGAGCAGCGTGGATGCCATGACCAGGAATTCGGACATGGTATCCATGTCATATTCCTCTTCCTTCATCCTGTCCAGATACTCCATGTACTGCTCGGTGATCAGTGATATGGGGATATCATAGATATCTACTTTATTCTTGTCTATCAGGTGAAGGAGCAGGTCCAGCGGCCCTTCGAATTTTTCCAGCTTGAACTCCAGATCATTCATCGTCTGTATCTTTCCATAGATCTACTATCATCAGTTCCGTCGGGTCATTGACCCTGACATGTATGGTATGCATGCCGAGGCCCTTTGATACCAGCATCGTAGATTTCTTTCTTACGAATTTACCCGCATCATATTTCGGGAAGATCGTCCCGTTGGGTGATATCACTCCTCCCAGATACGGCAGTCTGACCACTCCCCCGTGCAGATGCCCCGACAATATGAGGTCGGACCCGTAGTCGCTGTAGTCTCCGAAGTGGGAGGGATCATGAGCGATCAGTATATTATAATATCTCTCGTCAAGTCTGCCTATCAGCTGCTCAACTTTGCCCTTTTCAAGAGGGATATATCTGAAGTGGCGGAAATAGGACGAGGGCAGATCCAGTCCGGTGATCTTTATGTTCTCCTCTTCCAGGATGCGGCTTGTATTGCTCAGGATCCTGATACCGGCTCTTTTGAGACCGCGCTTCATCTCGAGCCTCTGGGATCTGAATTCATTCAGTCCGCTCCGGATGATACGTTCCTTCTTATCTATGGTCTTGCGCTCGTGATTCCCCATCCCGTAGATGAGCGGATACGCTTCGCAAAGCCGCACCAGCAGGTCGGACACCTTAGACGGATCGTCGCCGTAGCTCCCGCCGTACAGATCTCCCGCTATCACGATAAGATCCGGCTTCTCATCCTCTATCACATGAAAAAGCCGGTCTCCGTTGTCTTCACACATACAGTTGTGCAGGTCCGCGAGTACCGCCAGTCTGATATCCTTATGTATCTTTTTACTGTATATATTGTAATGGCAGACCTCAAGGGGAGATCTGATATATAGCTTCATCGATTGCCTCTACCTGTAGTCGTCGTCATCATCTATATCAATATCCATGCCATAGTCGTCATCCGCTCCGATATCTGAGGAACCGTAGTCATCATAGCTGCCACTGCCTGTGTCATCAAACATCTTCGATTCGACGGCCGGCTCATCAAAAGACACTGTATCCGAATAGTATCCCAGACTGTCATCTGTATCCGTATCCGAGTCGTAGTCATAGTCGTAATCAAGACCGCTCTTCACCTTGACCGGCGGCATCTTCATGGGATTGGGTATCATGCCCGGCTTCTCATCCACCGGTGGTTCGAACCCGTAACCATAATCATCCGTATCAGTGCCTGAGGTATCCGAGATACTATATCCGTAATCGTCATCCCCGCCGTTATCGGAAAACGACGTGCTGTATCCGTAATCATCATCCGTGGAATTGATGGTGGCTGTGACCGTTGCCGCAGGTTCCTTTGCAGCTGTATATTCCGGCTCTGCCACAGGTATGTCTGCCGGTGCCGGAGTGAAAGCGGGTGTGGGTGCAGGAGCAGCCTCGGCGCTGTATATGTTCTGCTCTCCCTGAGGCGGAGCCTGATAAGACGGTCTGACAGGAGTTGTCGTCACCGGCCTGGGACTCGGCTGTGGCTCATAAGGGATGTTTCTTCTGTCGCTTACCCTTCTCTCTCCGTGTCTCCTGTCCAGATCCGTAGAGGCAGCCTTGAAGAGAGAACCGCCGTTAGACGCTCCCCAGAGTGGAGTTCCATCTATGTTCTTTTCGGAAAACGGTTCCGGTAGTACTTCTTCGTCTGTACCCATTCAGTGTTTATTCATCCCAGTTGTGATAAACTGCCTGGACATCATCATCCTCATCCAGGATATCCAGCAGTCTGGTCAGTGCAGTCCT
>DNLO01000066.1 GCA_003488445.1 Lachnospiraceae bacterium
GACCTTCTTCGCCAGCTCCTTGGCCGCATCACCCGTGACGCAGTACTCTGCCTTCACATATCCCGTACAGCTTCCGGACTCTATCTTGTACCAGTCGCCTGCTTCTTCTATCAGATCTCCGACGGAATTGTTGTACAGCTTACCTATCACTTCGCTGTCCTCTGAAGCCTCCGCTCTGACGTTCACACAGTCATTCACCTGCGCTATGACGAGATTAGTGAAGTCCTCGTCATCATCTGAGCCGCCCTTCCTCGTCGTCACGTTTGCGAGCTCGGAATCGTCTATATCACTTTCCTCTTCATCCTCAGCCGCATTATCCGACACTTCCTCATCCTCGACGGGCTGCATAGCTGCCACGTCCACGGCCGAACCTGTGGATCCGCCGCCCACGGTGAGTATCTCGGGGTCGGATGTCTTTGTCTTTGTAAGTGTGGAATCAGATGATGATGCTGTATATGTAGAAACTCTCGTGAGTCCTATAGATGAGGATGATGACTTCGAGCCCTGTGAGGAGGCTGCCGCCTCGCCTGTAGATGTCTTTGCGGATATGTTGATGCTGTCTCCCGCCTGTGACAGGACTGAATCTATGACTGCGTCCGACGTGAACTCCTTCGCTCCGGCCTTTGCCGCCACAGCCTGTCCGCCGGCTCTGCTGTTCTTTATCTTCTCTGCCTTGAGGGCTGTTACGGATACACCCTCTCCAAGCACTCTTGCATTACCTGCTACGGGCAGGATGCCAGAAAGGGTCTCCGATGCTATCGCACTGGTGGAGCCCGAAATGAGTAATGCCGCTATAAGTGTTGCACTGACTATCTTAATTAGGTGTTTCTTCATTAATACAATCTGGTCGTTTGTTACACAATTGTTACGCTACAGGATGCACTATAGCATCATAAATCTTCCTTGTCAACTTGGAGCCCCTTAATAAAGGGCTTCCTTGTCAGTTCAAAATTGTAACAATTCAGTCTGAAAGCACAATATATGGTCTATGCGTTAACATAATCACATAAATATGGTAAACCGAATTTAATAGAAATTTTACAAAAAAAAATTTTATGTTATCCTATATCGTATGAAAAAAGCATTGATCACAGGTGCATCACGCGGCATAGGACGTGCCATCGCCGAAAAACTGCAAAATGACTACGAGCTTTATCTGATCTGCAGACAGAATACCGATATGATGTCCGATCTGCCGGGAAAGCACTATACCGGAGATGTATCCGACCATTCCTTTGTATCGGAGGTATTCAATGATATCCCGTCTCTGGATCTGCTCATCAATAATGCAGGGATCTCCTTCTACGGTCTGATACAGGATATGACCCCCTCTGACTGGGACACAGTCATCGGCACCTGCCTTACCTCTGTATATAATACGGTAAATCTCGCCGTTCCTCTGATGGTCAGAGCAGGATCGGGACGCATCATCAATATTTCGTCCATATGGGGAGTTGCCGGAGCTTCGTATGAGACTGCATACTCCGCTGCCAAGGGAGGGGTCAATGCATTTACCCGGGCCCTTGCCAAGGAGCTGGCCCCCTCCGGGATAGCAGTGAATGCCATCGCTCCCGGGGTGGTGGATACCGATATGAACGGACATCTGTCCGAAGAAGAGAGGAGAGACCTGACGGATCAGATCCCCGCCGGGAGGATATGCTCTCCCGAAGAAGTCGCCCTCGCTGTTTACCATCTGTCCGGGATGCCTGTCTATCTTACAGGTCAGGTGATCACCATGGACGGCGGACTGCTGTGATTTGAATTCTGCCGCCGGCAGCTTGTTATTCGGACAGCGCCTCTTTTGATATCTTGGTTTCCAGCTTTTTATATTTCCCTGTTTCCAGCCTGTATCGGCCGTCTCCCTGAGACTTAAAGCCGTACTTTTCGTAGATCTTCTCTACCATCCGGTTCTTTTTGGTCGGGATGTATTCCCCCGTGAGTATCTCTATGCCCTGCTTTGCCGCTTCCTCTACAGCACAGTTTATGATGAATTCCTCCATGCCTCTCTGCAGCACCCTGCAGCTCATGAACCATGTATCGATGAAGGCCTCTCCTTCGCCCGTCTTTTCCATTATCATGCAGGAGACCAAACCATAGTCACCGAATCGGTCCTCCAGGGTAAAATAAAGCGTGATGTACCTGTCCGACTGAGCTATATCCTTGATCTGATCTTCCGTATATCTGACAGTCCTGAGGTTGAACTGGTTCGATCTCTGTGACAGCTCGGCTATCCTTGGATATCTGAACTCATCGAAGGGTGCACAGCACGCCTTCATCTCGAGACTCTCAAGGTACTCGCCCACATCCGCATGCCTGGCCTTCTCCGTTCGCCGGTTCGCTTCCTCCCTGTACTGCTTCGTCCTGTCTGCCCCTTCGGATACGGAGGATGTCTCGAAAAGATCCAGACTCTTAAGATATGCAGGCCATTCTGCAGGCTCCTCCGGGAGCGAAGGCACAGTGATCTCAGGTATCATCTCCTTTACCAGGTTTCTCTCGAAAGCCTGATCGTCGAGGAAGACCATACTGTCCATACCGATGTTCAGCGTCTCCTGTATCCTTCTTATGTTGGAAGCTTTATCCTCCCAGTTCGCGACGAACATCGCGATATCGTCCGGACGGAGCACCATGTCCGGGTGCTTCTCAAAGGGTTCCCTCGCATTGTCCTCGTCGTTCTTGGAGCATACAGCCAGTATCACTCCCCGCTTCTTCAGTTCCAGGCACCATCTCTGTATATCGCAGTATATCCTGCCCTTTCCAAGCTCGCCGAGCTCTATTCCCGAGAGCCCGTCATCGGCTATCACTCCGCCCCAGAGGGTATTGTCCAGATCCAGCACCAGGCATTTGCGCACTCTGCCGTCCGCGGCAGCTATGATATCCCAGACTCCCTTTGCCACAGCCGGGAGTGCATCCGTAGATATGGACATCCGTGCCTCATAATAAAAGCGCATATCACAGAAGACCGCACGGCCGAGGCTTGTCTGTATGCTGTCAAGCCCCAGCAGATACACCCTCTCAGTATCCGCTGCCGCCTCCGCCAGCAGATGCTGCAGCATGGCATACTGATATTCCCATGCACTCTTCAGCCTGTTTCCGTACTGACCGTATATCCCGGCATCCACCCGGTTGAA
>DNLO01000199.1 GCA_003488445.1 Lachnospiraceae bacterium
CTGCACCTGCTCCAGGCTCGCGGGCACGGGTATTTTCTGCTTGTGGATTTTTCTCAGCTATGTTACTAAGAAAGTGCATCCAGGTATTGGTTCGTCACGGGACCGGAGTTATTCGCATCCATGCATCGGCGCCACTCGCGCACAACGCTCGCATCAGGCGCTCAAAATATGCCAAAGGGCATATTTTGCAGTAACTCCTCTCGGGTACATCCATGTACCCTCGCCCCTGCCGGCTTAGCACTTTCAAGTAACAATACGCTTCGAAAAAGTACGGCGCAGAAAACACCCGTGCCCGCGAGTCCAGTCATACAGTTCTCTGTCTTGTCACTTCGTACGCGAGCACCCCCGCAGCCACCGATGCATTGAGCGACTCTATCTCCCCCTTCACGGGAATACTCACCACAAAATCACACGCATCCCTCACGAGCTTCGTGAGCCCCCGCCCCTCAGCTCCTATCACTATCCCAACAGGCCCCTTCAGATCCTTCTCATACATGGACTCCCCGCCCATGTCAGCCCCCACGAACCACAGCCCTCTCTTCTTCAGATCCTCCATGGTACGCACAAGATTGGTGACCTTCGCCACCGGAGTATAGTTCAGGGCCCCCGCCGAAGACCTCACGACAGTGGGAGTGAGCCCCACAGCCCTGTCCTTCGGGATGATCACCCCGTGGGCACCGCACACATTGGCAGTCCTGATCATGGCTCCAAGATTATGCGGATCCTCTATCCCGTCCAGCAGAAAAATGAAGGGATCCTCTCCCTTCTTTAATGCCATCTCCAGGATATCCTCCACCTTAGCATAGGCATAGGCGGCCGCTCTTGCTATGACACCCTGGTGCATGCCGGTCTCGCTCATGTCATCCAGCCTTTTGCGCTCCACGAAGTCCGTCCGCAGCCCTCTCTTCTTCGCCTCACGCCTCACCGTGTCCAGCTTGCCGTCATGCAGTCCGTCCTGTATATATATCCTGTCTATGCTCCTGCCCGAACGCAGAGCCTCGATCACCTCATTACGGCCCTCTATCAGCGTGGATCCGCCGTCCTCTTCATTTCCTTTCATCATATGCCGGCCCTCACTTTCTGCTCTCAGCCGCCTCAATGCACATCCCTATGAGCTCCTCTATCCTGTCCGTCTTCCCCTGCAGATACAGATATCCGAAGAGCGCCTCCAGCCCCGTAGCCTTGTGATAATCATAGCTTGTGGCGTTCTTCGCCTGATGCGAGGTCTTGGCGTTGCTTCCCCGTCTTACAGTCTCCTTCTCCTCCTCCGACAATATCCCCTGTATCGCATCCAGCGCCGCGGCCTGAGCCGTGGCGCTGACTATCCTGCTTGCAGCATTATGCAGATTTCTTGCCTGGGTGTTGCCTCTTTCCACGAGAGCCGTCCTGACGTACAGCCCATATACCCCGTCCCCCAGGAAAGCGAAGGTCAGCGGAGAGTACGTTCTCAGATCCTGCTCCACTTTACTCCCTCTCTCGTATCCTTCAGCTGTATACCCTTTGCCAGAAGCTCATCTCTTATCTCGTCGGCCCGGGCGAAGTTCTTCTCCTTCCTCGCCTGCTGCCTCTCCTCTATGAGCTTCTCTATCTCGCTGTCCAG
This sequence comes from Lachnospiraceae bacterium, assembly GCA_003488445.1. Taxonomy (GTDB): domain Bacteria; phylum Bacillota; class Clostridia; order Lachnospirales; family Lachnospiraceae; genus NK4A144. The sequence goes on from DNLO01000199.1 coordinate 1,601, forward strand.
ATCCTCTTCCTTCGTTTCGAATATGAGCCCCATCACATCCCCGAGCTCCGTTATCATCTCTTTTAAGGCTGCCGCATACTCTCCGGAGGCTGCATCCGCAGTCGTGGTGTTGGCATATTTCACCAGGTCGAATATCACCGATATCCCGTCTGCCGTATTGAGGTCGTTGTCCATCACCTCGTTGAATCTCGCCTTGAATTCTCCGGCCTTTTCCAGAGCGGCTCTCTCCTCTTCGCTCATTCCGCTCCCGGAAGCACGGCCCGCTATATCGTTCAGATTCGATACCGCATTCTTTATCCTCTCCAGTCCCGCCTTCGCCGACTCCATCAGCTGATCCGAGAAATTGAGCGGCGATCTGTACTGCGCCGAAAGCATGAAAAACCTGAGCACCTGCAGATCATAATGCTCCGCTATGTCACGCACGGTGAAGAAGTTCCCCAGCGACTTGCTCATCTTCTGGTTATTGATATTGAGGAAGCCGTTGTGCATCCAGTAATGTGCGAAAGGAACCCCGTTGGCTGCCTCCGACTGGGCGATCTCGTTCTCATGATGAGGGAAGATCAGATCCTCCCCTCCCGCATGGATGTCTATGGTATCTCCCAGATATTTCTTTGACATGCAGGAGCACTCTATATGCCATCCCGGTCTCCCCTGGCACCAGGGCGAATCCCAGTAGGGCTCCCCTTCCTTCTTGGGCTTCCACAGTACGAAGTCCAGATCATCCTCTCTGTCCTCCGTTCCCGCCACCTTCAGGGCATGCCCCTCCGAGCGGTGTCCCGACTCCAGATCATCTATGTTCTTGCCGGAGAGCTTGCCGTAGTCCTTGAACTTCCTTGTCCTGTAGTAGACTGTTCCGTCCGATGCCCTGTACGCATAGCCCTTGTCCTCCAGAGTGCGTATCATATCTATCATCTCCGGGATCTCCTGCGTCGCCTGAGGATGCGTGGTCGCAGGCATCACTCCCAGCCCTTCCATATCCTTGCGGCACTCGGCTATGTATCTTTCCGATATCTTCGAAGCATCCACTCCCTCTTCATTGGCTGCCTTTATGATCTTGTCATCCACGTCCGTGAAGTTCGAGACATAGTTGACCTCATATCCTCTGTAAGTCATGTACCTCCTGAAGGTATCGAAGACTATCATGGGTCTGGCATTGCCTATGTGTATCAGATTGTAGACTGTGGGTCCGCACACATACATCGTGATCTTTCCCGGTGTGATCGGCACGAACTCCTCGAGTTTTTTGGTGAGTGTGTTGTATATCTTCATGTTGCTGCTCCTATATCCCGTCTCCGTTCATTCCTTCTGTATTGGCCCTGTCCATCTCCACGCGATGCCTCTCGGTCCTCCCCGATATATCGTTCTTCATGGACTTTATCTCTTCCTCCAGAGCCAGTATGTGGTTGATGAGCTCCGCATTGGCATTCTTCAGATTGTCGATATCCTCCTGCACGGGATCCGGCAGATCCGTCTGGTCGATGATCTCCGAGGGCAGCTCCACATTGCCCCGCTTGACCACACGCCCCGGCACTCCCACTACCGTACAGTTGTCCGGCACGGATTCCAGCACCACCGATCCCGCACCTATCTTGACATTGTCTCCTATCTTGAAGGATCCCAGCACCTTGGCTCCCGCACTTATCATCACATTGTTCCCGATGGTGGGGTGCCTCTTGCCCTTTTCCTTTCCGGTACCGCCCAGGGTCACTCCCTGGTACAGCAGCACATTGTCTCCTATCTCCGTGGTCTCTCCGATGATCACACCCGTACCGTGATCGATGAAGAAGTTCTTTCCTATCTTTGCTCCGGGGTGTATCTCTATACCGGTCTTGCGGGCCGCCTTCTGGGATATCTGACGCGCCCTGAAATAGTGTCCCTTCAGGTAGTGCGCATGGGCCTTCCTGTAGTAATACACCGCCCAGAAGCTGGGGTACAGGAACACCTCCCAGTCACTGTGTATGGCCGGGTCGTGCTCTCTCGTCACCTTTATCTGTTCTTTTATATATTTCAGCGTGATCATATCGTTCCTGTCATCTGGTATCTATTCAGAACCCCTCGGGTCCGTCCCCGATTATATGACATTGCGGCCCCGGGTATCAAATCCCTTTCCCTTCAGTGCACATCCACTCTCTGGCGCTCCACCAGCTCCGAGAAATATCCCTTCTTCGCTATGAGCTCATCGTAGGTGCCGTCCTCTGCGATCCCTCCGTCCTTCAGCACTATTATCCTGTCGCAGTGCCGTATGGTAGACAGTCTGTGGGCTATGACTATGCGGGTGCACTTCAGGCTGTCCAGTGAATCGGACACCGTCTTCTGGGTGATGTTGTCCAGAGCACTCGTTGCTTCATCGAACATCAGGATCTTCGGCTTCGGCGCTATCGCCCTGGCTATCATGAGCCTCTGTCTCTGTCCGCCGGATATGCCTCCCTGTCCTTCGGAAATGATAGTGTTCATGCCCATGGGCATGTTGCGTATATCATCCGCCATTCCTGCCATTTCCGCTGCTTCCCAGGCATCGTCCAGAGTCAGCATCGGAGCAGATATCACTATATTGGAATATATGTCTCCCTGGAACAGACCGCTGTTCTGCATCACCACACCTATATGACGTCTCAGGGACTTCAGATCCATTCCCGCTATATCCTTGCCGTCATAGTATACCGCACCCTTCTGCGGCTTTTCGAATCCAAGCAGTATACGCATCAGGGTGCTCTTTCCGCAGCCCGTCTTTCCCACTATGGCCACATACTGCCCCGGTCTTATCTTCAGCGACAGATTATCTATCACATTGGGCATATCGTCGCTATAGCGGAACGACACATTGTTCAGCTCTATGCCCCCGTTCAGCTTTGTCACTACGGGACGGTTGCCGTTTACCTCGGGCTCCGCCTCCAGGATCGGCTCCACCATCTTTAGAATGGGCCTTATCTGTGCCACCACCACAGCCACCGTGGACAGTGTCATGAAGGCTCCGTTCACCATGGCATATGCAGAGTTGAAGGCCATATAGTCTGATACGCTCACGCCGCTGTGGAGTGCCTCGTAATACAGCACCACGGTCCCGATGAGTGTCACTCCCGTTGTTATCGCGGGAGACAGGCGAAGCAGGATCGGAGGCTGATAGAGATACTTCGCAGCCTTTACGTACTGCTCGCTCCACTTGGAGAAGGCTCTCTTTTCCGCGCCTGCGATCTTTATCTTGTTCACCCCGCCCAGCAGAGAATACACCAGACCGTTTTCCTTACTGGACTCCTTCATCTGCTCCTCGGAGATCTTCATCTGCCACAGGGCAGTGATCACCGTGATGATGAAGGTGATGACGGTGACAGCCATGACCGGCGCCACAAGGGCGGGAGCATATCGGAATACCTGACCGATATACACGAGAGAGAATACCGCCGTGAGTCCCGATGAGAATACCGCGTTCAGGAGCAGGGTGCACAGAGAATTGGCACTCCACAGCCTGTTGGACAGATCTCCCGAGCTGTAGTCACGGAAGAAGTTCACCGGAAGCGAGAGCACCCGCATCATCATGGCACTCTCCACGGAAAGATTCGTCTTGGTGTTGATATTTGCCGTCATTATATTCTTTATCACGGTATTGACGGCTATGGATAAATTCACACAGAGCAGGGTCAGTATCGCCCCCGCCAGCAGAGCCATGCTCCCGTACTGAAGCACCTCGCCGTAGAGATACTTCGTGATCCTGGGAACGAAGAGTCCCATCCCCGTCACTATCGCAGTGATCCCCACTATCATCGCGTAGTCTCCGGGTCCCAGGAGAGAGAAGATATACTTCAGGATATCCGTGAGCTTCAGCGGATGCAGCGGAAGCGGCTTGTAGAAAGTGATCGCATCCTCATCTATCATGCTCTCGTTCGCACCCGTCACCCTGACTGTCTCACCGGTTGCATAATCCTTCACATAGTATCCGCCCACACTGCCGGGCAGGATAGCGACTATACCCCCGTCTTTTTTTGTCCCGAGCATCGCCCCTATGGCCTCTTTGTGCCACCCACGAGTCAGCTTCACCGGACGGCGCATGATGCCTGAAGGTCTGAGCAGATACTCCAGCACATCATCCATGTCCCTGATATCGCCCGGCAGCTCCTGGGCCTTCACATGGTAATACCGCAGGATATCCCCCACGGCTTCCTCGGAAAGCTTTCCCTTATCTGCAAGGACGCTGGCTATCTTTTCAGAGCTCACAAGATTGACCATCCGTGCCACTGCATCGGACAGCATCTCATCATCTGTTCTTATTCTCTGCCGTATCTGTTCGTCGAACCAGCTACTCACTCGTTATCAGCTCCTCATATGCTCCGTGCAGAGCCATCAGGGACTCATGTGTCCCGCGCTCCACCACCTTGCCTCCGTTCAGGACTATGATCTCGTCACAGTCTCTTATCGTCGACAGTCTGTGCGCCACCACTATGCAGGTGATCCCCCTGTCCTTTATCGAGTTCACCACCTCGTATTCGGTCTGTGCATCCAGTGCACTGGTGGCCTCATCCATGATGATGATGGTGGGGTCCTGTGACAGCACCCTGGCGATCT
>DNLO01000178.1 GCA_003488445.1 Lachnospiraceae bacterium
TCACGTATGAGCCGTAGGCCACCATGATACCCATGGCGATGCTCAGACTGTAGAAGAGCTGCCCCATGGCATCCATGAGGACCACAAGTATATCCGAGAATCCCATTCCCGAAAGTCTGGGTATGAGCAGTATCTTCAGTCCCTGCATCCCCGTACGCACGGTGCCCTCGTCCGAGTGATTCAGCGTGAGCGAGAATATGGCTATCCCTACCACGAGTACCAGCAGGATCGGCATCAGCACCTTGGAGAAAGCCTCTATCCCCTTGTTCACACCCTGGTATATGACCAGACATGTGACTATGAGAAAGATCACGCCGTAGACTATCGGCTCTGTATCAGCGGTGATGAATGAGGTGAAATACCCGTCCGCAGCAGCCTGATTCCAGTCACCTGCTATGAAGGCTACGGCATATTTCAGCACCCATCCTCCTATGACACAGTAATAGGGCAGTATCATCATGGGGACGATACAGGCTATCACGCCCAGCTTGCTCCAGCCTTCCTTCATCTTTCCGTAGGCCGTCAGCGGGCTCTGATTAGTCTTTCTTCCTATGGCAACCTCCGTAGTGAGGAGTGTGAAGCCAAAAGTCAGCGCCAGTATAAGATAGACCACCAGGAACAGTCCTCCTCCGTCCTTGGCAGCAAGATACGGGAATCTCCATATGTTGCCGAGTCCCACCGCGCTTCCCGCCGCGGCCAGCACGAAGCCGATCGAATCGTTGAATGAATGTCTGTCCTTTTTCATTTTATTTCTCCCTCTTTCTGTATTTACTGTCACATGAGAAGCTTTAGCTTTTTATCATATACCGACAGCCTGATACGGGTACTGACAGGCTCTGCCTCTCCGTCCATATGGACAAATGAAGGCTTGTCTATAGTTATGTCAACCTGTTCCGTCCGGAATATCTCGACCTTTTCATACTCCGTATGTCTTCCTTTCATAGCCTTTGGAAACATACGCATGAACTCTCCCGGACTTATATCATCCGCCACGCAGAAGTCCAGGATCCCGTCCGTATCCGATGCATCCGGACAGAACATGAAGCCTCCGCCTTCATACCTGTGGTTCATCCCCACGGCCATCAGACATTTTTCGTATCTCTTTACCTCACCGGATGCCAGCTCCATCTCACACCGGAAGGTCTCGTTATTCCTTATCAGGCGTATCGCCTCGGTGATATATGCGAGTCTGCCGAGTCCCACTCCGTTCAGCCCCTTCTTGAGCCGGGATCTGTCCGCAAAGTAGCATGCAGCGGCATCAAATCCCACTCCGGAGCTGATATTGAAAAGCTTCGATCCGCCCTCTGTCTCGCAGACGCCCACATCGATGCTCCTCTCCGTCTTCCCCTTTGCGATACGGCGGATCAGCTCTCTTCTGGAATCTCCGATCCCCAGTCCTCTCGCCAGGTCGTTGCCGCTCCCCGCAGGTATCAGAGCGAGCCTCGTATGGTCCCAGTCCGCGATCCCGTTCACCGCACCGTTCATCGAGCCGTCACCGCCAATAAGGACAATGTCAGTGTATTCCCCGGATGTCCTCTCCGATGTCAGCGAGCGCACGATCTCTTCTATGCCCTTGTCCTTATCTGAAAAATGTACCTGATATGGGACGCCGGTCTCATCAAAGAAAGGTCTTATATTGCCGAAGAGCTTCCTGCCCTTCCCGGTACCTGCTGCAGGATTGACCAGGATATGGAGCATATCAGTCGTAGTCTATAGCTTTATCTATGTCTTCAGCCAGATATCTGATATATTCCTCCAGCTCATTTCGAAGCTCCTCCCTGCGCAGGCCGAACTCTATGCTGGCCTGGAGGAAGCCGATCTTGGAGCCGCAGTCATATCTGTGTCCCTTGAAGTCATAGGCGTACACCGCTTCGTCCTTTGCCATCCGCTTGATAGCATCGGTCAGCTGGATCTCTCCGCCTGCCCCTCTCTCCTGATTCTCCAGATAGCGGAATACATCCGGGGTCAGGATATATCTGCCGAGGATCGCTATATCCGAAGGCGCCTCGTCTACCGGAGGCTTCTCCACCAGATCCCTGACCTTATATACTCTGTCGTCCACAGGCTTGCCGTCCACTATACCGTACTGGTACGTGACCTCATGAGCCACAGTCTGTACTCCCACCACGCTGTTGTTGTATTCGTTGAATATGTCCATCATCTGCCTGAGTGCAGGTGTCTTTGACACTACCACGTCATCTCCCAGAAGCACTGCGAAGGGCTCGTTTCCTATGAACCTCTGCGCAGAGAGCACTGCATGACCGAGTCCCAGCGGCTTCTTCTGTCTGATGAAATATATATTTGCCATCTCGGAGATGGACTTGACCATCTTCAGCTCCTCGGTCTTCTGTCCGCGCTCCAGCTCCAGCTCCAGCTCTACTGAACGGTCGAAGTGATCCTCTATGGAGCCTTTGTTCCTGCCGTTTACGATCACTATATCCTCGATCCCGCTCTTCACGGCCTCTTCGACGATATACTGTATGGTAGGCTTGTCCACTATGGGAAGCATTTCCTTGGGCTGGGCTTTTGTGGCAGGAAGAAATCTCGTACCGAGACCTGCCGCCGGTATTACCGCTTTTTTGATCTTCATCCTGATTGGTCCCCCTTGCAGATTCTGTTTAAAGTCTAATACATTTACGGGGAAAATGAAAGTAATAAGATATGTAAGCTGTGCCTTTAAACGACTTAGGCGGAACACCCGATCATCAAGTGTTCCGCCTATCTGGATTCTTCATCCATCACTTCTTGTCCCATTGGACCATACCTCTCTTCTCCGCGTCTCTTCTGCTCTCCACTCGTCTATGGCTCGCCGTCCTCACCCTCTTGGTAGGACCTCTTATACGGAATTTGTGCCATCATTTTGCATCCGATCCGCTCATTCAATCCTTCGTCTGTCGCTTTTCTCTACCCTTCTTAAATAAGCTTCTATATATCATCCGGTCTCCTCATTCAATTGATTGGGTTTCACTTCACCGTCCTGACCGGAAATAAAAGACCTGTGAAGCTACGTTCTTATACTGGTGGTTTGTCCTCCTTTCGTATCCCAATCTCTCTTGGAATGATTAAACTATACCATAGGGGTTTTTAATTGTCAATACAATTTTAAAAATATTTTTAAGTTGTCTGACATCTTTCCGATCTTGCTTTTTTGAAGATGCCTCGGTGCAGCTTATATTATTTTTGCTC
>DNLO01000011.1 GCA_003488445.1 Lachnospiraceae bacterium
GTGCAGGGGCTGCTGTGGTACCTGAAGAAGAGAAAAGAAGGTGCGCCAAGACCCTATATCGCGGCTGCCGCAGCTGGCATAGTCATATTTGAATTCGGCATGTGGACAAGCTCCAGTCTGGAAGGATGGATCTCATCGCTCTACTATCCCTGCTCTTTGCTGTGCTCTGCTTCCTATATGCTCCTGGTATGGGCTATAGACCGGAGCCTGGACAGCGACAGACGCGAGGGGGATATAAACATAGACATAAGAGTGCAGACAGTGCTGAAGGGAGGCTACTTCACCATAGTGGCGGTGTGCTCTCTGGGCGGAATACTGCTGGGCATCTGGATCAGGAATATACTTAGAAACGGGCTGAGCGGGGCAGAAGAGACGAGCGTGTACGACATCATACCGATCATCCTCTTCCTGATCTCTCTGGTCATAGTGGCTGCTGCCATAGCCATAGTGTTCATAGTGTACTTCGGGCAGAAGATGGCCGAGAACCAGAAGCTCAAGGAAGAGAGGATGGTAGCTGACCGTTCCAACGAAGCCAAGAGTGAGTTCCTGGCGCATATGAGCCATGAGATCCGCACTCCGATAAATTCCGTGCTGGGCATGAACGAGATGATACTGCACGACAGCCTGAAGGCGAAGAACAATCTCCCTGAGGATGAGGAGAAGATCAGGGAAGTATTTTCAGACATCACGAAATATGCGGGAAACATCGACAGTGCAGGCAATAATCTGCTCTCCATCATCAATGACATCCTTGACTTCTCCAAGATCGAGGCGGGAAAGCTGGAGATAAGAGAAGCGAGATATGAGCTGAGCTCCGTGCTGAACGATGTGAGCAATATGATCGTATTCCGGGCTCAGGCCAAGGGACTGAAGTTTGTCGTGGAGGTAGACGATGATCTTCCCGATGCACTTTACGGTGATGAGATACGCCTGAGACAGGTGCTGACCAATCTGCTGAACAACGCGGTGAAATATACGCAGAGGGGCAGCGTGACCCTGTCCGTCACCGGAAAGAAGGAGGGCAGGTATGAGGTCGGTAAAGAGATGGAGCTGACCGCGAGCGTGGCCGATACCGGGATAGGGATAAGGGAAGAGGACCTCCCGAAGCTCTTTAGCAAGTTCGAGAGAATGGATATGGAGATGAACAACACGGTGGAAGGCACCGGACTGGGGCTTGCCATAACAAAGCAGCTGCTTGACATGATGGGCGGCACTGTAGAGGTGAAGACAAGCTACGGACACGGCTCCGAATTCATCGTAAAGATAAAGCAGAAGGTGGAGGATCTGGAGCCTATCGGGAATTTCCGTGAGAAGTTCGAGAAGATCATGAACGAGGTATTGGATACCGAGGAGAGCTTCACGGCAGAGAATGCAAGTATCCTGATAGTCGATGATACCAGGATGAACCTCATGGTGGCCTCGGGACTTTTGAAGGAAACAAAGATCGGGATAGACACCGCGGAAAGCGGATTCGAAGCACTGAGCCTTACGGAAGAGAAGACCTATGATCTGATACTGCTGGATCAGCGTATGCCTCAGATGGACGGGACAGAGACCCTTCACCGCATAAAGGCTCAGGAAAACGGTCTAAATCAGAAGACACCTGTCATTTGCCTGACAGCGGACGCCGTATCCGGAGCGAAGAAGAAGTATATTTCCGAGGGCTTCACGGATTATCTGTCCAAGCCTATAGACAGCAAGGCGCTGAAGAAGATGGTACTGGAGTATCTTCCGAAGAAAAAGATCGGCGGCAGATCCGGAAGAGACATGAAAGCCATAGAGAAAGAGAAGTCGGATGCGAAGAAGCACAAGGACGAGTTCTATGAGATCCTGAGGCAGGGAGGGGTAGACCCCGAAAAGGGAGTGAAATATGCCCAGAATGACATGGGTCTTTATCTGAAGCTGCTGGAGGAATATGTGAAGAGCTCGGAGGACAAGAAGAAAAGGCTGCAGGAGTGCTTCATGGGCAGGAACATGAAGGACTATACCACCTATGCCCATTCGCTTAAGAGCACGTCCCGCACCATAGGGGACGACAGCCTGGCGGATCTGGCAGCGAGGCTGGAGAAGGCCGCGAACGGCAATGACCCGGATGTGATCAGTGCAGAGCACGACAGGATGATGGAGCGGTATGATCATACCGTCGATGTGGTCTACGAGGCACTGAGGAGGGGCAGCAGGATCTCTACCGAGAAGGAGGACGATACGAGGGGATTCTCGTATCACAGGTGGAGCTGACATGATAGATTTCGTTAATGTGACCAAGTCCTATGACAAGGAGGAGGGCCCAGTATTCGAAGGGTTTTCCGAGCATATAGAAAGAGGTGAGTTTATCCTCGTCACCGGGCAGAGCGGCAGTGGCAAGAGTACGCTGATAAAGATGCTGCTGAAGGAGACGGAGCCGGATGAAGGGAGTATCACGGTGGACGGCAGGCTGCTGTCCGGTATCTCAAGGAATGATATCCCGGACTACAGGAAGAGCATAGGGGTGGTGTTCCAGGACTTCAGGCTCTTTGATGACTACAGTGTATACGGCAATCTGGAGGTGGTGCTTTCTCTGACGGGAGGTTCCATGAGGGATGCCGAGAGCAGGATCACCCATATCTTAAGGCTCATGGGGATAGATCATCTGCACAAGAGGTTTCCGAGGGAACTGTCGGGTGGAGAGAAGCAGAAGGTGTGTATGGCGAGAGCCATCCTGAACTCGCCGTCGGTGCTGCTGGCGGACGAGCCGACGGGCAATCTGGATCCTTCTTCGTCGGCGGAGATATTCAGGCTCATGGAGCTGATACACAGACAGGGGACCACCATCGTGATGGCGACTCACGATCTGTCAACGGCTGACAGGCTTGCCACCTCATCACGCAGGATCGACCTGGACCTGAGACTAAAAGAAGTCACCGGGGACGGTTCTC